>JACQFZ010000056.1 GCA_016199745.1 Gammaproteobacteria bacterium | reverse complement strand
CCGGCGGTGATTAGGATGCATTCGGGGCTAGCTCCCTGACGTGATGTGATGAGAGGGTTGTTTGGCGACTCCACCTTATCATTGGGGCTAGCCCTTTTTGTTTTTTACATTAGGGGGTTGGAGCTTAAGTAAGTGCCATTCCACTCCGCCCCCTTTAGTTTGGCTCGTCGTCCTTGAAGCGATCGCACCGACCGCTGCACGATCGACCGTGCCTGCACCGCCCTGATGCGACATCCGTGTACGTCATCGTCTCGACTCCTTCGCGCGTCACACGGCGCCACGAACCGATTCGTGCCAAACCTCCCTGGGTTGCCGTTTAGCAGTACACGCACGCTACATCGATCACCAACGTGCATGCCCGGTAACGATCATCAACCCATTGATGGGCGGTCGACTTTATCCGTAGATCCGTCTCATCGATTGACGACCCTCCGGTTGCACCTACAATTTCCATAAGCTCCGCCCGGGTGGGCGGTTTAGTTCAACAGGGTTTATCCGCCGCCGATACCGCCGCGGTAGGATTTGGTGTGGGAGGGGCGGTGGATAAACGCTATTCGTTGGGCAGATGAGCAATCCTACCGCTAACTTTTTCTTAACGGGAGATCAATAGTGAACCAAGCTTTCGATTACTTGGGATTGACGTTGGTGCCGTTGGCCATCGGCATGGCATCAGGCGGTCTTCTGGGTTACATCGTGGTCTTAGTCCTGCGAAGAATACGCGTGACAGCGGTCATGCGCTGCTGGGTCTCCGTATTGCCGTGGCGGACAGTGGTAATAGGTTTGGCGGTATCGAGCGTCGTTTATCCACTGGCTCCAATGTATTTTGGTCTGGGCACGATGGCAGCCAAAGTTTGTTTGACTGTTTTCACCTTCGTGGTTGCTTTCGCGCTAACACTACGATCGCTACTCATCGACACATCTGCCGTATCGTCAGTGTTACGTCTCGTCGGTCATGCCAGAACGCTGTCGGTCGTTACTACCTTTGCGGCGATTTATACCGCGGCTATGGGAAGCGGTGGACCAGGTAGCCTTATTATGTCGGGAATATCTCGGATCGAACTTGAGCCCATAACGGATGGAATGATAGTCGTAGTACTAGTCAGTGCGACGATAGATATCGTTCTAGGCATGCTGTCATGCTTGCTGGTAAAACCGAAATGACCTATCGAAGCCCAACAATCGGTTCCAGCCGACGCGTCGCTGCGCGGAGCGCGGCTGAACCTTAGCGTTGGGGATTCCATCAAGGGGGTTACAGGTGGCTTAATGCATGAGACAAACCAATATATGCGTGAGTACGCGTATCGGCCAAGATTTAGCCTGATAGCGATCTTTTCTACCGTTGTCTGTACTTATTTCGCGATATGGTTTTTTCAAAATGCTGTCCCCCTAGATTCTCGCAACTGGTTCGTTGTGGTTGCTTTGGTTATCGGAGCGATAGTTTCTGCTTTTAGGGTATTCATCGGTATTTTCGAGAAGAGAGGTACCTTGCGACTGACATCGCACGAGCTAATTGTTTCTGTTCCTTTTCGCCGCACTATTGAAACAGTTAAATTGGCGGAGATAGTTGAGATAGGTGCCCGAAAAGAGGGAAATGGCGAACCAAAATGGGCGTTGGCTCAGCGTCGTTGTCTTGATATCTGTTATGGCGACAAAATGCTAACTATCTTCGAGCGATATTTGTCAAATGATGCCGATTTAGATGAAATCTATGAATCACTTTGTGTCCTAAAGCAAAAGATCTGAACATGGGGAAAAGAAAATCAGGTCTGAAATTGCCCTTACTGGCCTGCCATTTCCGGAACTTCTGGGAATTTCCTTTTGGTTGGCGTTCTCGCTGCATTTGGTTTTTGGCGGAGATTTGGGTGGAGGTTACTCGCGAGGAGCGGAAGCCTGTGGTCGCACATGCCAAATTGCTCCAACGGATGCAAAAAACACGGTGCTAATTGCTAGTTGTTGTACGGAGAGAAGGAAATGAGCGATGAGACTTCTCGTTGGGTGGTGCTAGGAATGTCGCTCGCCTTTACTATTCTCGTCGCCAGATCGAATCAAGCAACGGAAGAAATCAAAAAAGAAGAATGCCTAACAATCTACCTCGCTCTATGATGATCATCATCGCTTTCGAATTACTCGATGTAGAAGGATAACCGCATGACCCATCACAGTCAGAAAATTCAATTCTTTCGCGAACGTATTCCATCGTTTGAATGTAAACCCGGATGCCATGATTGCTGTGGGCCAGTGACCGCCTCTACGGAAGAGATGGCGAGGTTGCCCATCAAGAGCGACGAAGCGCATGAGACGGCGCTTGCCAAGCTGAGCTGTCCGCATCTCGGTGAACACGGATGCACGGTCTATGAAGAACGCCCGTTGATCTGTCGTTTATTCGGAACGACGCCGCGGCTCCCGTGCCCGGTCGGTAAGCGGCCGGAGACGATGATCGACTCGCAAATAGAGCAGCAAATTTACCGATTTTTTGCGAGCACGCGTCACGTGCTGGTTTGAGGTATCAAGGATGAGGTTGCTGCGGCTCCTTGCGTAAGTCGTGTAATTGAGCGATGCGCAGTACTTTTCATCTACTACATACCTCATATATACCGCAGATTGCGGCTACCCAAAAACAGCGGAATGTGGGCAATTCTCTTCATCGAAAAAACATAGCTTTCGTGCACGACGAATAGTGGTAGCTCATTACTCCAAGTCGTGTCGATTTTTGTCTTCTCCGAACGACTAGCTGGTAGTACGGTCATCTTTCTTGACCCTCGTTAAACCCCACTAGGAGCAACGCCATGGCAAACGTTCAAAGGATTACACCCTGTTTATGGCTTGATACCCAAGCCGAAGACGCAGCAAGGGTTTACACCACTATCTTCAAAAATTCTAAAATCGTGAACATTAGTCGATATGGAGAAGCAGGCTACGAGATTCATGGAAAGCCAGCCGGAACCGTGTTGACCGTCGCCTTTGAACTCGATGGGCAGACGTTCACTGCGCTCAACGGCGGTCCGTTGTTCAAATTCAACGAGGCCATTTCGTTTCAAGTCAATTGCGAGAACCAGGAAGAAGTGGATTATTACTGGGAGAAACTTGCCGACGGCGGCGATGAAAGGGCGCAGCAGTGCGGTTGGCTCAAGGATAAATTCGGTGTTTCATGGCAAGTGGTTCCCGCCGTTTTACCCAAGATGCTCATGGATCCTAATCCTGAAAAATCTGAAAGAGTCATGAAGGCGATGTTGCAAATGAAGAAGATCGATATTAATAAGCTAAAGCGGGCATATGACGGATAGGACCGGCATGCTAGAGAAGACCGCGGTCGCTGCAGGCAAGGTGAAAAATGAAAATAGAGAAAATAGTCTTAGAAGGCGAAACGGTTCGGCTCGAGCCGCTAGCGCTTCGGCATGCGCCGGGACTTGCTAAAGCAATAGCTGATGGCGAGCTCTGGAAAATCTCAGTTACGGTAGTTCCTCATCCGGATGACTTAAGCCACTTTTTCGATGCCGCGGAATCCGCTTTCATCAACGGGAGAGAATTGGCATTTGCGGTTATCGATAAGGCTAGCGACGCAATTGCCGGAAGCACCCGCTTTAGGTGTATCGAATGTGCACATCGGCGAGTGGAGATCGGTTTTACTTTCCTTGGTAAGTCGTGGCAAAGAACACACGTTAACACCGAAGCGAAATATCTTATGCTTCGGCACGCGTTCGAGAGTTGGCAATGTAACCGCGTGGAATTGCTCACCGATGTGCTGAATACCTCATCGCGTAACGCTATCGTTCGTATCGGTGCAAAGGAAGAAGGAATTGTTCGCAGCCATATGGTCATGCGTGACGGCCGGGTTCGCGATTCGGTGATGTTTAGTATCGTGCGCAGTGAATGGCCCGTTGTTAAACAAGCACTAGAGCAAAGCCTAACGGGACGTAAGGTAAAGGGTTGATCCAGCGACTACCCCTGGTCCATTAACGGATCAGGAGGTTCCAAATGAATCGACGGCTTTTTAGTTTTCTCGGAGGGGAAGCAGGCGCTTGGCATGTGACGGGAATGAAAACGATCGTCGGCGATCCGCTCGCATTGGTAAAGTGTATAGATGTCGTCAACGGGGCAGTGGATAGCTCCCCCCAAAATAATCAATGGCTGCTGCGCGGAATCACCAGTAACGAACGTTATGTAATCCAGGAAGAAAAGCAGTTGCTGGTGGCGAAACAAGAAGGATCGGATCGTCCTGGCGCAACGATGGCGGCACTCATTCCGATTCGAAAAAATGCCTCGTGGTGGAGTCTCGCTCAAGACGAGCGTCGGGAGATATTGGAACGGCGATCGCAACATATTAAAACTGGGCTCAAATATCTGCCGGCGATAGCCCGGCGTTTACATCACTGCCGCGATCTAAGCGACAACGAGCCGTTCGATTTTCTGACTTGGTTCGAATACGCCCCCGTCGACGCTGCCGCATTCGATGAACTAACCGCCGAGTTACGCGAATCCTACGAGTGGTCCTATATCGATCGAGAAATCGATATTCGACTTTCGCGAGAGCCAGGCTGACGCTAGCATCGATGACTCGAAACAAGCGATTCCATAAAATCAGGGAGAGGTCATGCCACGTTTAGTAATGAAGCTTCAATTGCACCGAATCACGTTCTTTGTTGAAAATGTTGCCAACGCAACCGATTTTTATCGCGATACTCTCGGCCTATCGGTCGCGGAGATTCGAACGGGATGGTCTGCATTTAAAGTAAGTCGCAACGTTGAAATTGCGTTCCACGCCGGAAAGGGGAGGCAACCGCGTCTCGAATTTTCGACGGGCGCTGAATTGAGTGTGGCGCGCGAGTATTTCAATGAAAGAGGCGCTCGATTGGGACCGATAAAGCAACTCGCGGGTCGTAAGATGTGCGCTGGTAAGGATAAGGACGGCAACACGATTAGCATTACGCAGAATTGATTTGAATATTGACGTCTAATTCTCGGGGAGAAGACTCGTGCTTTACCCAATATTCGCCATGGTGTTCCTCACTTTTGTCGTGATGGGCATCGCCTTTACTGTTCGATTTAAGTCAGTCAGTTCCGGTGCGCTGCCGATAAATTTTTATCAGCTATACCAGGACGAGGGGCGCCGGTGCAAGTGGTAAAAACAACGCGGCACTTCGCCAATTTGTTCGAGATGCCGGTGTTATTTTATTTGGCGTGTGTGCTGTGCTTGGTCGTTGGTTTAACGAGCGGCGCGCTAGTCGTGCTGTCGTGGCTTTATGTGATTTTTAGAATATTGCACGCAACTATTCATTTAACGTACAACAACGTGCGGCATCGTTTGGCGGCATTCGTGGCGAGCAATATCTGCCTCATCGGTATCTGGGGCATTATTGTCGGTCACACTATTTAGAGATCGCCGCGAGGGCAGGTTAGAGCGCAGCAGAGGGAGTGTATGGATAGGTTTTTTTCAATGGGTTCGTTCTTATTCGTTATCGTACTTTCCGGTTGCGCCGGTTTGCCTGCCACCGAGACGGGTCGCATCGACGATCGTTCGGTCGAGTACGCGCAGATAACCCAAGCAGCGCCGGTGGTGGTGTTCGAGAATGGTTTGGCGGCGTCCATGAAGAGCTGGAGCAAGGTGTTTCCCGAGATCGGCAAGGATGCGACCGTTTTTGCCTACAACCGGCCGAGTTATGGTGATAGCGATCCGGTAGCGACGCCGCGCGATGGGGCACACGTCGTTGCCGAATTGCGCGTGCTTTTGCGTCACAAAGGCATGAATCCGCCCTATGTGCTGGTCGGCCATTCGCTGGGTGGTCTCTACATGCAGTTGTTCGCGCGGCGTTATCCGGATGAGGTGGCGGGACTGGTGTTGGTCGACTCCACTCATCCGGCGCAGTTCGACGGGTTCGGCGCACTGGAGAATTGGCCGTTCTGGACACGGATGCTGAAACTATTTTTAACGGATTTGCAGAAGCAGGAATTAGCGGCTGCTAAGAGCACTGGATTAGAGGTGCTGCATGCACCACCCTTTATTGGAAAGCCGATAATTATTTTGAGCGCAATTCAAGATTCGACATCTGAAATGGCACAGTTCGTCAAAGAAAAACAAACGGACTTCGTTCGGCTCTATCCAGGTAGCCGTCAGTTGTGGATCGATAGCGGACATTTTATTCAGCAGGACAAGCCCGAGGTGGTCATTACGGCGATCCGCGATATCCTGGCGCAGTATCGATCCACGGCGGGAAACGCTTTGACGATCCAGCGTTGAACCGGCAGAAATGAAAACGACTGATGTGGAAAACAGTGCGATCGCACTGGCGGCGATTATGCTCGGTGTGATGGCCGGATTTTTCTGGACGTACACTTTCAGCGTCAACCCGGCGATGCGCGAGGTGGACGGACAAACCTACGCGATCGTGCAGTCGCTGTTTAACCGGCATGTCAGAAACAACGGCATGTTCCTGTTGTTTTTCTTCGGCGGCGGCGTGGCGCCGCTGGTCGCCTTGTTGATTAATTATCGGCACGTCAGAACGGTGGCGTTCTGGTTAGTGGCGCTGGCGGCGGTTATTTATATCGCCGGTGTCATTGTGTTCACCATCAAGGTAAATATTCCGCTCAATTATTATGTTGAGTCGTGGCACCCGTCGTCCGTACCGAACGATTGGGCGGCTACCCGCGACGCTTGGAATCGCGCGAATGGAGTACGCGTCGTGACCTCGTTGACGGCATTCCTCCTGTCGTTGGCGGCGTTGGTTGTCAGAACCGCCGCCAGCTTCCGTCGCTAGCAGAGCCAATTTTTCCGGGAAAACGAGTGGCTGCCGCCTTTGCAGCAGCCCGATTTCGGCCGCCCGAGCATATTTTTACCCGGCAGAAGGGAAATTTTCGTGCCCTGGACTATGCTGAATGACATAGGCTCAGGGTCTGTAAGGCAATCGCGACTGAAGGGGGAACCTTGGATATATCCGGGAAGGGACTGCTTTTGATCGACGCCGATGATGGGCGCCGGCAGCAATTAAAAGGACTTTTAGAATCGTTGAACTGCGGGCCGGTGATGCTTTGCAGTCCGCACGAATGGCGTTATCGCATCGAGAACAGCGAGCACGTGTACGCAGTGTTGCTCGGTCCGTGTCCAGGGCCGGCGGAACAGCTCGGCCTGTACGACGCGCTGCGCGAATGGCGACCGCAACTGCCGGTGCTGTTGTATCACGGCCGCGATCGGTCGGTGCCGTTGATGCCTGAGCAGGGCGTCGGATTCTTCGTGCGCGTGTTCGAATGGCCGGTTGCTGGTATTCCGCTGCAACGGTTGGTCGAGCAGGCTGTGGAGTACGCGCTCGAACAACGAGTCGCCAGCGGTCGCAGCCCGGAATTATTCCGCGCCCTGGTCGGCAAGAGCGAAGGCGTGCGGCATGTGCGCGAGCTCATTGATCGCGTGTCGACGACCGATGCGACCGTGCTGATTCTCGGTGAATCCGGCACCGGCAAAGAAGTCGTCGCTCGCAATCTGCACTATCACTCGCCGCGTCGCGGCAAGTCGTTCCTCGCCGTCAACTGCGGCGCTATCCCGAGCGAGTTATTGGAAAGCGAATTGATGGGCCACGAGAAGGGCGCATTTACCGGCGCCATTAGTACGCGTCAAGGACGCTTCGAATTGGCTGAAGGCGGCACGTTGTTCCTGGACGAAATTGGCGACATGAGCCTGGCGATGCAGGTGAAGCTGTTACGCGTAATCGAAGAACGAACGTTCGAGCGCGTCGGCGGTAACCGCAGCATTCGCGCCGACGTGCGTTTGATTGCGGCAACGCATCGTAATCTCGAGCGCAGTATTCAAGAAGGGCGATTTCGCGAAGATTTGTTTTATCGATTGAATGTGTTTCCGATTAACATGCCGCCGCTGCGTCAGCGCACCGAAGATCTGCCGCTGCTGGTGGCCGAACTCAACGCGCGATTGATGCGCGAGCGTCACACTTGTGTGCGTTTTTCGGCGGCGGCGATGAATGCCATGCAGCAGTACCGTTGGCCGGGTAATGTGCGCGAGTTGGCGAATCTGGTTGAACGTCTGGCGATTTTATTTCCCAATGGCATGGTCGAGCTTGCTGACTTGCCGGCGCGCTATCGTGAACCGGAGCCAGCGACGCCGGAACTGTCGATCGACGACAATCAGCGCGCCGTGGCGACCACGGTCAAGCTGCCGCCCGGCGGTCTCGATCTGAAAGAGCATCTCAACAATATCGAGTATTCGCTGATTATGCAGGCGTTAAGCGAGGCCGGTGGTGTGGTCGCACATGCGGCCAGTTTGTTGAAGTTGCCACGCACGACGCTGATTGAGAAGCTACGAAAATACGGCGTTCGCGGCGAAGGTTCGCGCGATCGAGAAGTTACGCCGCCGTCGGCGACGTTGAACTAAGAACTGGAATCATTTCCCCTCTCCATGGCTGGAAAGGGGAAACCTGCCAAGTACTCTGTTTTTGTTAACTGGTGATCCGCTTCCGCTGAAGATTGGGTCCGTATATCACCATCAGTGCATCCGCGCCGATTAGCAATCCTACGATCACATGATTCCACGTGGGTGTGGAGTTGTGCGAATACCGCAGTACGAATGGCGAGATTATTAGCCACACACCTAGCGCAAGATTGACCCATTCTTCCCACCTGCGCGGATCGCGCAGCGCCATGATGGCGAATATCGCGACACCGATGCCGAGAATGTATGAGTTGCGGGCAGCGACCATATGGTCGGCATAGCCGAGAATAAACGGCGAAATAAGCAGCCATATTCCAAGAACCAGTATCAATCCGTCTTGCCATCGTCTCTGTTTCATGTAGGCCTCCAGTAGGTTGCATGAATACTCGACAGTTATTGAGACACGCCATTGCTTCATCGAGTTCCTATATCAGTGCATCTACGCATTTGCTGTCCTCGGGAACATCCGGTATTTTCCAACAACGTTCGTCGGGGAGTCGAAAGAAATGCAGGAAGCAGGGGAAATAAAATTGCCGGAGCACATTCGTCGTAGCCGCTTTAGCGAGTACGACATTTATTTGCTTCGTGAAGGTAGCCACACTCGACTCTACGAGAAATTCGGTGCGCACTTAGTGACGCACGATGGTGTCGACGGTGCTAGTTTTGCCGTGTGGGCACCCAATGCCGCGCAGGTCGCCGTCATCGGCGACTTTAATCAGTGGAATCCAGCGGCGCAGCCGTTACGTCCGCGCGGTGATGAATCCGGTATTTGGGAAGGGTTCGTGCCCGGCGTTAAAGCGGGGGCGTCATATAAGTATCACGTTATTTCCCGCTACCACGATTTCCGCATCGACAAAGCCGATCCATTCGCGTGTTGCTTTGAGCAGCCCGGCGGTACTGCGTCGGTGGTGTGGCCGCTCGATTACAAGTGGAGTGATGACGACTGGATGCGCGAGCGCCGGCACGCCAACGCTTTATCGGCGCCGATGGCGATTTACGAATTACACATCGGCTCGTGGCGACGCGTGCCGGAAGAGGGCAATCGCTCGCTGAGTTATCGCGAGCTGGCGGAGCAGCTGCCGGATTATCTCGCGCAAATGGGTTACACCCATGTCGAGTTTCTGCCGGTAACGGAGCATCCGTTTTACGGCTCGTGGGGTTATCAAGCCACTGGCTATTTTGCGCCGACGTCCCGTTATGGCACGCCGCAGGATTTCATGCATTTGGTCGATCGGCTGCACCAGCGCGGCATCGGCGTCATTCTCGATTGGGTACCGTCGCATTTTCCGAGCGACGGCCACGGCCTTGCCTATTTCGACGGCACACATCTGTACGAACATGCCGATCCGCGCCAAGGATTCCATCCGGAGTGGAAAAGTTACATCTTTAACTATGGCCGCGCCGAAGTCCGCGCCTTTCTCACAAGCAGCGCCGTTTTTTGGTTGAACAAATATCACATCGACGGATTACGCGTGGACGCGGTCGCGTCGATGCTCTACCTCGATTACTCGCGCAAAGCCGGCGAGTGGATTCCGAATGCGCGCGGCGGCAAGGAAAATCTGGAGGCGATTGTTTTTCTACGCCACTTGAACGAGACCGCCTACCGCGAACAGCCCGACATACAAATGATCGCCGAGGAATCGACCGCTTGGCCGATGGTGACGCGGCCGACGAGCATCGGCGGTCTCGGTTTCGGTTTGAAGTGGAACATGGGCTGGATGCACGACACGCTCGACTTCGCGGCATGCGATCCACTGTATCGCAAGTATCACCATAACCAGCTGACCTTCGGTATCTGGTACGCGTTCTCGGAAAACTTTGTGCTGCCGTTGTCGCACGACGAAGTGGTCCATGGTAAGGGGTCGCTCATCGGCAAGATGCCAGGCGACGATTGGCAAAAGTTCGCCAATCTACGGCTGCTATTCGGCTACATGTACACGCACCCGGGTAAGAAGCTCATGTTTATGGGCGACGAGTTCGCGCAATGGCGCGAGTGGAACCACGACAACAGCCTTGATTGGCACTTGCTCAACGATTCGCGGCACGGCGGCTTACAACAATGGGTGCGTGATCTGAACTGGCTCTATCGCGATCAACCGGCGTTGCACGCGCTCGATCACGACCATGCCGGTTTTGAGTGGGTCGATTTTCACGATGCCGAGCAATCGGTGGTGAGTTTTCTACGGCGCGGCGGCGACGATGAGCTGTTGGTGATCTGCAATTTCACGCCGATGCCGCGGCATAATTATCGCATCGGCGTGCCGAGCAACGGTTATTGGTGCGAGCGCTTGAACAGCGACGCGCCGCAGTACGGCGGCGCCAGTTTCGGTAATCTCGGTGGTGTCGAAGCGGCGCCGATCCCGGCGCACGGACATCGCTATTCGCTATCGCTGACATTGCCGCCGCTCGGCGTGTTGGTGTTGGCGCCGTCATAGGCTAAGCATGCGCGACCCAGGGAGTCTTACCCCGACCGGAGCTGTCGGACGCCAGCGGGTCGTGATCGACCGCCTAACGCCGAGCGTCGATCGTGGCCGTTATCCGATTAAGCGTATCGTCGGCGATCGTGTCGACGTCGAACTCGACGCGTTTGCCGATGGTCACGAGGCTATCGTCTGCGTGCTGCGCTATCGCAAACACGGCAACGAGCTGTGGAGCGAGACGCCGATGCGTGCGCTCGGTAACGATCGCTGGTCGGCGAGCTTCGTGGTCGATGAAGTCGGCCGCTACGACTACACCGCCGTCGGTTGGGTCGATGGCTTTCTTACCTGGCGACGCGAGCTGCAAAAACGCATCAGTGCCGAACAAGATTTAACAGTACCGTTCCTCATGGGTGCGCGTTTAGCCGAGGCCGTGGCGGCGCGCGCACGTGGTGCCGATGCGGCGCGCTTGGCGCAGCTCGTCGGTATCCTGCGCGGCCAAGGCAGCGCTGCCGCACGCAGCACGACGGCATTGAGCGACGAACTGTTGAGCTTGATGACGCGCTACCCGGATCGCAGCGTGGCGACGCTTTACCAGCCCGAACTCAGTGTCGTCGTCGACCGCGAACGTGCCGGCTTTAGCGCCTGGTACGAATTCTTTCCGCGCTCGTGCACTGACGACGCAACGCGCCACGGTCGTTTTGTCGACTGCGAACCGCGACTCGCGGCCGCGGCGGCCATGGGCTTCGACGTCGTGTACTTACCGCCAATTCATCCGATCGGCCGTGCCCATCGCAAAGGCAAGAACAACACTGAGACCGCCGCGCCGGGTGACACCGGCAGCCCATGGGCGATCGGCGCCAGCGAAGGCGGGCATTGTGCGATCCATTCCGAGCTCGGTACGCTCAACGATTTTCAGCGGTTCGTCGCCGCCGCCGCCAAGCACGGGCTCGAGGTGGCGTTGGATCTGGCGTTTCAATGCTCGCCTGATCATCCGTACGTGCGCGAACATCCGGAATGGTTTCTGCAACGACCGGACGGTACCGTGCAATACGCCGAGAATCCGCCGAAGAAATATCAAGACATTTATCCGCTGTATTTCGAAACCGACGCCTGGAAAAGTTTGTGGGAAGAGTTGACGTCGGTCGTGTTCTTTTGGATCGAGCAGGGCATTCGTATTTTTCGCGTCGACAATCCGCATACCAAACCGTTCGCGTTTTGGGAATATTTGATCGATCAGGTGAAGCAGCGTCAGCCGGAGGTCGTCTTCTTGTCGGAGGCGTTTACGCGGCCGTCGGTCATGTATCGACTTGCGAAGATCGGCTTCTCACAGTCGTACACTTATTTCACGTGGCGCAATACCAAGTGGGAATTGACGAATTACTTCACCGAGCTGACGCAGACCGAGCTGCGCGAATATTTTCGGCCGAATCTATGGCCCAACACGCCCGACATTCTGAATGAATATCTGCAGCTCGGCGGCCGGCCGGCATTCATGACGCGCTTGGTGTTGGCAGCCACCCTCGGTGCGAATTACGGAATCTACGGCCCGGCGTTCGAGCTTAGCGAAGCGCGGTCGCGCGAGCCGGGCAGCGAGGAATACCTCGATTCCGAGAAGTATCAAATCCGCGTCTGGCCGGTGACGCGGCCCGACAGCCTGAACGATTTTATCGCTCGCGTGAATCGCATCCGCCGGCAGAACTCGGCGTTACACAGCGATCGCAATCTGCGGTTCCATGCAATCGATAACGACATGCTGATTTGTTACAGCAAGCTAAGCGCCGACCGCAGCAACGCCGTATTGGTGGTGGTCAATCTCGATCCGCATCACGTGCAATCGGGTTGGGTACATTTGCCGCTGGCTGATCTCGGGCTCGATCCAGCGCAGTCGTTCCAGGCGCACGATTTGTTGTCGGACGCGCGTTATCTCTGGAGCGGCGCTGACAATTACATCGAGCTCAATCCGCATGTCGTACCGGCGCATATCTTTCGGCTGCGCCGGCGGGCGCGGTCGGAGCGGGATTTTGATTACTACTTGTGAAAAGGGGATACGTGAACAGACAGAAAATTGTAGAACACAGCGCCACTCCCTCACGGACAGCCAGGCGCGCTAGGTTTTCGCAGGGACGGCGTTAAGCATGTCGCAACAATCCTCAAGCCTGGACGACGATTCCTTATGGTACAAAGACGCCGTCATCTATCAGCTACACGTTAAGGCGTTTTACGACAGCAACGGCGACGGTGTCGGTGACTTTCAAGGATTGATCGAGCGACTCGATTACGTACGCGACCTTGGCGTCAATTGCATATGGATCCTGCCGTTCTATCCGTCGCCGTTGCGCGATGACGGCTACGATATCGCCGACTATCGTAACGTCCATCCGCATTACGGCACGATGGCCGACTTCCGCGAGTTCGTGCGCGAAGCGCATGCGCGCGGTCTGCGAGTCATCACCGAGATGGTGCTGAATCACACCTCCGATCAACATCCGTGGTTCCAGTCGGCGCGGCGGGCGACGCCCGGGTCGTCGCGGCGCAATTTTTATGTCTGGAGCGACGACGACAAGAAATATAGCGGCACGCGCATCATCTTTCGCGATACCGAGACATCGAATTGGGCATGGGACCCGGTAGCGCGACAGTATTATTGGCATCGTTTCTTTTCGCATCAACCTGATCTCAACTTCGATAATCCGCAAGTCGTGCGCGCGGTTACTGCAGTCATGCGCTTTTGGTTGGATGCCGGTGTCGACGGCATGCGTCTCGACGCCATTCCCTATTTGTGCGAGCGCGAAGGTACGAACAACGAGAACCTGCCGGAAACGCATGAGATGCTGAAACAGCTTCGATCGCAGCTCGATGCGCGCCATAAGGACCGTATGTTCTTGGCCGAGGCGAATCAGTGGCCGGAAGACGTGCGCTCGTACTTCGGCGACGGCGACGAGTGCCACATGGCGTTTCACTTTCCATTGATGCCGCGCATTTACATGGCGGTCGCGCAAGAGGATCGCCATCCGATCGGTGAAATCTTGGAGCAGACGCCGGATATTCCGGACAACTGCCAGTGGGCGATTTTTCTGCGCAACCACGATGAGCTCACGCTCGAAATGGTTACCGACTACGAACGCGATTACATGTACCAGGTCTACGCCAACGACCCGCGCATGCGCTTGAATCTCGGCATTCGTCGGCGGTTGGCGCCGTTGGTCGACAACGACGTCGAGCGCATCAAGCTGCTCAACAATTTGTTGTTGTCGCTTATCGGTAGCCCGGTTCTTTATTATGGCGACGAGCTTGGTATGGGCGACAACATTTTTTTGGGCGATCGCAACGGTGTGCGCACGCCGATGCAGTGGAGCCCGGATCGTAACGCTGGTTTTTCGCGGGCCGATCCGGCGCGGCTATATCTGCCGCCGATCATGGACCCGATTTATGGCTATGAAGCGGTCAACGTCGAAGCGCAGACGCGCGATCCTTATTCGCTGCTCAACTGGATGAAGCGCCTAATTGCGGTACGCAAGGCGCATAAGGCATTTGGCCGCGGTACGTTGCGCTTTCTACGGCCAGGTAATCGCAAGATTTTGGCCTATCTGCGCGAGTACAACGGCGAGAGCATTCTTTGCGTGTCTAATCTGTCGCGTGCGGCGCAGCCGGTTGAGCTTGACCTATCGGCTTACAAAGCGCGTGTGCCGGTGGAGATGCTTGGACGTACGACCTTTCCGCCGATCGGCGAATTGCCGTACCTGCTGACGTTGCCCGGATACGGTTTCTATTGGTTTCTGTTATCGGCCGACGCCCAGGTGCCGCGTTGGCACCAAGAGATGTTGCCGCCGCTCGAATTGCCGTGGCTGGTGATGTTCGCCGGTTGGCGCTCGCTGTATCCGGATCTCGTTGGCAAGACCGATCGGATTCAGCGGCCGATGGCGGAGAAGTTGCGGCGTGCGCTTGAGCGCGACATTTTGCCGCGTTTCATTGTTGGTCAGCGTTGGTATTCGGAGAAGGGCAAGTCGCTCGAGCGCGCCGAGCTGATCGCTTCGGCGGAATGGGGCGAGGCGACCTACAGCGCGCTGATCGCGTTGGTGCGCACGGTGACGACAGATTCGCAGGGTAGTTACTTCCTGCCGTTGTCGATCGTTTGGGGCGAGATCACCGACGAGCACGTGCGTCCGCTGTTGCCGCGGGCGTTGGCGCGAGTGCGGCGCGGTCCGCGCGTCGGCGTGTTGGTCGATGCGCTGGCGCATGACGATTTTTGCCGGGCGTTGGTGCGTGCCATGGGTTTGCGGCAGGAATTGGCGTTCGATCAGGGGCGCATGCGTTTCGCGGCGACGGCGGTGTTCGAACGCTTAGTCGGCGACGTCGCTGCCCTGCCGGTACGGTCGCTCGGACTTGAACAGAGTAATTCATCCGTTATCTTGGCCGATCGATTAATTCTTAAAGTGTATCGGCGCTTCGAAGAGGGTGTGAATCCGGATCTCGAGATCGGTCGGTTTTTGACCGAAGTCTCGCCGTTCGCGCACATTCCGCCGCTTGCCGGTTATCTCGAATTCCGCAGCGCCAACGGCAGCCACACCACGTTGGCACTGTTGCAAGGTTATATCGCCAATCAAGGCGACGGTTGGGTTTATACCATCGGTTTTCTCGAGCGCCATCTGGAGGCGCAGCGTAGTCAGCAGGGAGAAGACAAAGGTCTGCAGCAGCAGGCGTACAACACTTTATATATGACGCTGGTGCGTACGCTCGGACAGCGCATCGGCGAGCTGCATCAGGCGTTGTCACGTGCGCATGGTGATCCGGCATTCGAGCCGGAACGAGTCGAGCCGGCGGAATACGAGGGATGGTGGCGTCGTGTGCAGACCGACGTCGCCAGCACTCTTGCCAAGTTGAAACAGCGACGCGACGGTTTGGGCGCGGTGACGCAATCCCTAGTTGATCGTTTGCTCGAACGCGAAGCTGAATTGATCGCTGGTATCGGCGTACCGCCGCCGATCGAGGTGCTCAAAATGCGTTATCACGGCGACTTACATCTCGGTCAAGTGTTGCTCGTTAAAAACGATTTTGTTATCACCGATTTCGAAGGCGAGCCGGCGCGGCCGTTGGCCGAACGCCGCGCCAAGCATTCGGCGTTGCGCGATGTCGCCGGCGTGTTGCGCTCGTTTAATTACGCGGCGTATCACGCATTGCGTCGATTGACGGCGGAGCGTCCGGATGACTATGCCGTACTCGAACCGTTGGCGCGCGATTGGGAAGCGACGGTACGCGAGCGGTTGCTCGATGGTTACCGCGAGGCCGCTACCGGTGCCGCGGCGTTACCCAGCGAGCCGGCACATGCGCAAGCATTGATCCAACTTTTCATCGTCGAGAAGATGCTTTACGAGTTGCGTTATGAGCTCGACAATCGACCGGCGTGGGTCGATATTCCCGTGCGCGGTCTGTTGGCATTCCTGGGTGATCGCGCGCCGACCATATCTCCCGAACTGCATTCCGTGTAGGCTGCCGACGACGTTCCGGCGGGGCGCAACGATTTTGTTATTCTAAAAACGAAGGAATGCAAAGGAATGTTGAGTGACAAGATCGCGGTATGGCGCGGCCAGCCATACCCATTAGGCGCGACTTGGGATGGAGAGGGCGTTAACTTCTCGCTCTTTTCCGAACACGCAGAAAAGGTCGAGCTTTGTTTGTTCGATCCGAAAGGCCGGCGCGAAATCGCGCGCGTACCGGTGGAATGGCAAACCGATCAAGCGTGGCACTGTTACTTACCGGAGATACGGCCCGGTCAGCTCTACGGCTATCGTGTGTATGGACCGTACAAGCCGGAAGAAGGATTTCGCTTCAATCCTTATAAGTTACTGCTCGATCCTTACGCCAAGGTGCTCGTCGGTGACATCAAATGGAGCGACGCGCATTTCGGATATCGCGTCGGCGCCAAGCAAGCGGATCTCTCGTTCGACAAGCGCGACAACGCTTCCGGCATGTTGAAGTGCAAAGTGATCGATCCTGCATTTAGTTGGGGCAACGATCGTTCGCCGCATACGCCTTGGCACGATACGGTGATCTACGAAGCGCACGTCAAAGGCCTGACGGCGTTGTACCCCGATGTGCCACCGCACTTGCGCGGCACCTATGCCGGTCTGGCGACCGAGCCGGTGTTGGATCATTTCAAACGTCTCGGCATTACCGCCGTCGAGCTGATGCCGGTGCATGCGTTCGCCGACGATCGACTGCTAGTCGCCAAGGGATTGCGTAATTACTGGGGCTACAACTCGATCGGCTTCTTCGCGCCCGATATGCGCTATTCGGCGATGGGCACCATCGGCGAATTCAAGACCATGGTGAAGCGATTACATTCGGCCGGCATCGAAGTCATTCTCGATGTGGTTTACAACCACACCGCCGAAGGCAATCAGCTCGGGCCGACGTTGTCGTTCCGCGGCATCGACAACACGTCTTACTATCGGCTTTCGCCCGAAGATCCGCGCTACTACATGGATTACACCGGTTGCGGCAACACGCTCAACATGCGCCATCCGCGTGTGCTGCAACTGATCATGGATTCGTTGCGTTATTGGGTGCAGGAGATGCACATTGACGGCTTCCGTTTCGATCTCGCCTCGGCATTGGCGCGCGAGCTGCACGAAGTCGATCGATTGGGCGCGTTCTTCGACATCATCCATCAAGACCCGGTGTTGTCGCAGGTGAAGCTGATCGCCGAGCCGTGGGATTTGGGCGAGGGCGGTTATCAGGTCGGAAATTTTCCGGTCGGTTGGACCGAGTGGAACGGTAAATATCGCGACACCGTTCGGTCCTATTGGAAGGGCGACGGCGGACAGATCGGCGAGCTCGCGTATCGGATCTCCGGCTCCAGCGATTTGTACGAGCGCGGCGGGCGCAAGCCATATGCCAGCATCAATCTCGTCACCGCGCACGACGGTTTCACGCTGCACGATCTCGTCAGCTACAACGGCAAGCACAACGAGGCCAATCAAGAAGACAACCGCGACGGCAGCGATCATAACCTCAGCTGGAACTGCGGCGCCGAAGGTCTGACCGACGACCCGCAAGTTAAAGAGCTACGGTTGCGCCAGAAACGCAATTTATTGGCGACACTGTTCCTGTCGCAAGGCGTGCCGATGTTGCTTGCCGGCGATGAAATGGGTCACACCCAATTGGGAAACAATAACGCCTATTGCCAGGACAACGAGATCAGCTGGCTGCATTGGTATTTTAAGCCGGAGGACCAAGAGCTATTGACGTTCACACGCAATCTCATCGCATTGCGGCGGACGCACCCGGTATTTCATCGGCGCTCGTTCTTTCAAGGGCGCGACATCAAGGGTATCGGCAAGAAGGACATCATTTGGTTGCGTCCCGACGGCGGCGAGATGACCGATGAGGAGTGGTCCAACGCCAACGCGTCTTGCCTCGGATTATTTTTATCCGGCGAGGCGATCCACGAACAGGACGAACGCGGGCGACCGTTACAGGATAACGACTTTCTATTGTTGCTCAATGCTTATCACGAGACGATCAGCTTCACCTTGCCGAGCTTCGCTAGTTTCACCGGCTGGGAAGTTGCGATCGACACATTCGCCAGCGAACGCCTTACGCAGCGGCATGCAGCGGGCGAGATTTATCCGCTCGAAGGTCGGTCGTTGGTGTTGTTGAAGCAAGTGCCATAACGCTAGGAGTTTGATATGGGTAAGGTTTCGTATCGGCAACGGCAGCATGTGATGCCGTTCGGCGCGGAGCTGATCGGCGATGCCGCCGCTCGCTTCAGTCTGTGGGCGCCCAGTGCGCGCGAGGTGGAGTTGTGCGTATGGCACGGCGTTGAAGAAACACGGCGGCCGATGCAGCGCGCCGGCGACGGTTGGTATGCCGTGACCGCGGAAGCGATCGCCGGCGATCGTTATTGTTATCGGATCGACGGCGAGTTGTCGGTGGCCGATCCCGCCTCGCGTTTTCAGCCGGACGATGTTCACGGTCCGAGCGAGCTGATCGATCCGCGTACTTTCGTTTGGCAAGACGACGATTGGCGCGGCCGGCCATGGGAAGAAGCAGTGCTCTATGAATTGCACGTCGGTAGTTTCACCGCTGCCGGGAGTTATGCCGGTGTGCAGACCCGACTGATGCATTTGCGTGACTTAGGGGTGACGGCGATCGAGTTGATGCCGCTCGCCGATTTTCCTGGACGACGCAATTGGGGTTACGACGGCGTATTACCGTTCGCGCCGGATAGTCGTTACGGTCGGCCCGAAGATTTGAAAGCACTGATTCAATCGGCGCATCGTCTCGGCTTGATGGTATTTCTCGATGTGGTTTACAACCACTTCGGCCCCGACGGAAATTATTTACATCGTTACGCCGCGCCGTTTTTCACCGAGCGTCATCACACGCCTTGGGGCGCTGCTATCAATTTCGACGATGCCGGTAGTCGTGTCGTCCGCGACTACTACATTCATAATGCGCTCTATTGGCTCGAGGAGTATCACTTCGACGGTCTACGCTTCGACGCCGTGCACGCCATCGCCGATGACAGTAGCCCCGATATTCTGACGGAGCTCGCGCAAGCCGTCGCGCGCGGACCCGGCGCGCGCCGGCAAATTCATCTCGTATTGGAAAACGACGACAACGCCGCACATTATCTGCAACGCGATGCGTCGCGTCGGCCGCAGTACTACACGGCGCAGTGGAACGACGATATTCATCACGCGTTGCACGTGATCGCGACCGGCGAGTCGGGCGGTTACTACGCCGATTATGCCGATAAGCCGTTGGCGCGACTCGGGCGTTGTTTGACGGAGGGTTTCGCCTATCAAGGTGAGCCGTCGCGCTTTCGTGACGGCAGCCCGCGCGGTGAACCGTCGGCGGATTTACCGCCGGCGGCATTCGTGTCGTTCTTGCAGAATCACGATCAAATCGGTAACCGCGCCTTCGGCGAACGAATCACCGCGTTGTCCACGCTGGAGCGTGTGCGGGCGGTGTCGGCGGTATTTTTGTTGGCCCCGGCAACGCCGATGTTGTTCATGGGGCAAGAGTGGG
Source organism: Gammaproteobacteria bacterium (assembly GCA_016199745.1). NCBI lineage: Bacteria > Pseudomonadati > Pseudomonadota > Gammaproteobacteria > Gammaproteobacteria bacterium. Next base: position 159,199 of record JACQFZ010000056.1, on the reverse strand, counting down.
CAGCGCGCACGCCGTTTCCTTTTTTCTGCGATTTCGGTCCGGAGCTGGCGGCCGCCGTTGCCGAAGGCCGGCGCAAGGAATTTGCGCGCTTTCCGGAATTCAGCGATCCGGCCGCGCGTGCACGTATTCCCGATCCCACCGTCGCGACCACATTCGTCGAAGCGGTGCTGAATTGGGAAGAACTTGGCCGGCCTGAGGCTGTCGATTGGCTGGTATGGCATCGCGATGTGCTGGCGCTGCGTGCACGCGAAATTGTGCCGCGACTTTCGCAGTTGATGGATGCGGGTGCGAGTTTCGAAGTGTTAGGAACTCAGGGATTAACCGTGCAATGGGCCTTAGTCGATGGATCGCGTTTATGTTTGATCGCCAATTTGAGCGGCCGCGTGTTGACAGGTGTCGGCACCCGTAAAGGCCGTATCTTATATAGATATATGCCCGGTGCGGCGGAATCGTCGCCAGACCGGCTGCCACCCTGGTCGGTGATATGGTGGTTAGAAGAAAAGTGAGTCAGGTCGTCTCGTCTTCAGCGGATGACAATTAGATGACTACGTATTGAACTGAAGGACGGCACGTTCCGTCATTACGATTTACGAAACTCGACATAATTGTATGAACGATCCAGGCTTACTCGCACTTTGCCGACTCTGCGGTATTCAGCCGCGGTACTACGACATTTGGGGAAATCGCCACGATACCGAGCCCGACGTCATTCAGGCGTTCGTGGTAGCGATGGGTATCGATCTGACGCGTACATCGGTCGATGCCGCCATTGCCCAGTTGCAAGCAGCGTCGTGGCACCGCCGGTTGGCGCCGGTGCAGGTGGTGCGAACGACCGACAGTGGACCGCAGCGAGCGGCGATCGTGCGCCTGGCGCAAGAAGAAACGACCCAGCGTTTTTTGTACACGTTGACGATCGAGAACGGCGATCAGCAGCGCGGCGAGGTACATCCTACCGATCTCACGGTGGTTGAACGCGCGACGATCGATGATCATGAACGCGTCGCTTATGCATTGCCGATTCCGGAATTACCGCTCGGTTATCATCGATTGGAAATTCAAACGGGTGGGCAATCGGAGACGATGGTGCTCATCGTCGCGCCCGATGCTTGCTACGTGCCGACGGCAGTCGCCGACGGCGGTCGTATCTGGGGTGCGGCGATTCAACTGTATGCATTGCGTTCATCGCGCAACTGGGGCATCGGCGATTTCACCGATTTGGGGGCGGCGGTCGAGAATTTGGCGGGGCAGGGTGCGGCCGTCATCGGTTTGAATCCGTTGCATGCGCTCTATCCGCACAATCCGCAGCACGTGAGTCCGTACAGCCCGTCGAGTCGGTTGTTCGTCAATGTGCTGTATCTCGACGTCGAGGGCATCGCCGAGTTTGCGCAATGTGCGACGGCGCAGCAGATGGTATATGCCGGCGAGTTTCAGCAGCGGTTGCAGCAATTGCGAGCACAAGCTTTTGTCGATTATCCGGCAGTCGCCGCCGTCAAGTTCCCGGTGCTGGAACGGCTCTACCAACATTTTCGCGATCATCACCTCGCACGCAACACCGTACGCGCCCAGGCGTTCCGCAAATTTCAGACGCAGGGCGGCGAGTGGCTATATCGGCACACGCTGTACGAAGCGTTGCAGGAACATTTTTATCGGCAGGATTCGCAGCGCTGGGGTTGGCCGGTATGGCCCGAGGAGTACCGCACGCCGGATGCACCGGCGGTGGCGCGCTTCGCCGAACGCGAGCGCGTGCGTATCGAATATTTTCAATACTTGCAGTGGCAGGCGGATCAGCAACTCGGCAGCATCGGCCGGCGCGCCTATGAACACGACATGGGCGTCGGCTTGTATCAAGATCTAGCGGTCAGCATTGATCGTGGCGGTGCCGAAGCGTGGGCTTGGCAGTCGTTATACGCGCGTCAAATCAGCATCGGCGCACCGCCGGATGAGTTGGCGTTGCTCGGTCAGAATTGGGGATTGCCGCCGTTGGTGCCGCAGCGTTTGCGCGAGGCGGCGTATGCGCCGTTTATTGCCACGCTGCGGGCGAATATGCGCCACGGCGGCGCATTGCGCATCGATCATGTCATGGGTCTCATGCGCTTGTTCTGGGTGCCGGAAGGCAGGACCGCTAAGGACGGCGCCTACGTCGAATATCCGTTCCGCGATATGCTCGGAATTCTCGCGCTCGAAAGCCATCGCAACCGCTGCCTAGTCATCGGCGAAGATTTGGGCACGGTGCCGGATGAGGTGCGCGCGACACTGGCGCCGATGAATGTGTTGTCCTATCGGTTGTTCTACTTCGAGCGCAACGATCAGGGCGATTTCAAACCACCGGCGACGTATCCCGAGCGGGCGTTGGCGACGGTGTCGACGCACGATTTACCGACGTTGGCCGGCTGGTGGAAAGGTCAAGATTTGTTCGAGCGTGAACGGCTGAATTTGTTTCCGTCGGCGGAGAAGCGTGAGCAACAAATCCTACAGCGTGCGCAAGACCGTGCCCGTTTGCTGATCGCGTTACAACGCGAAGGGTTGTTGCCCGAAGGCGCAACGGTCGATCCAGCATCGAGCCCGGAAATGACGCCGCAACTTGCACGAGCCGTGCATGAATATCTGGCACGCAGTCCGTCCAAAGTCGTCATGTTGCAGCTCGAAGATGTGATCGGCGAGCTATGTCAGGCGAATCTGCCGGGCACGGTGGACGAACATCCGAACTGGTGTCGCAAGCTCGCGCTCGATATCGAACCGCTGATTAACGATGCGCCGGCACGCGCATTGTTCGAGGTTCTCCGTCGGAGTCGAGGCCCTGGAGGTGCGGCGCGCCCTACGACGCGCCCCCGTAATTACGGGGGCGCGATTCCAACCGCTACGTATCGGCTGCAGTTTCACAAAGATTTTACGTTTCGCGACGCCGAGCGCTTGGCGCCGTATCTGCAGCGTCTTGGTGTCAGCCACTGTTATGCCTCGCCATACCTGAAGGCGCGCCCGGGCAGTCGTCACGGCTACGACATCGTCGATCACAACGCGCTTAATCCGGAGATCGGCTCGGAAACCGACTACGACGCATTCATCGCCGCACTGCGGACGCATCGGTTAGGGCAGGTGCTCGATATCGTGCCCAATCACATGGGCATCGGCAGCGACAATCAATGGTGGCTCGACGTGCTCGAAAATGGACCGGCGTCGTTGTACGCCGCATTTTTCGACATCGACTGGTATCCGTTGAAGCCTGAGTTGCACGGCAAAGTGTTGTTGCCGGTGTTGGGCGATCACTACGGCGAAGTCATCGAGCGCGGCGAGTTGACGTTGGCGGCGGATTTCGCCAGCGGCGCCTTCGAAGTGCGCTACTACAATCACCGCTTTCCGCTCGATCCCGAAACCTATCCGCTGGTATTGGAGCGAGAGCTCGATCGCTTAGCGACAGCGTTAGCAGTGCCGGATCATCCACGGTTGTTGGAGTATCAGAGTTTGATGGCCGCGTTTCGCCACCTGCCGGGGCGAGAGGAGCACCAGCAGGAACGGTTGTCGGAGCGGCAGCGCGATAAGGAAATGCATAAGAAGCGGCTGGCGGAACTTTGCGCGGCTGAGGCGACGGTCCGCGGGCATATCGAGCGTATCGTCGGCATGTATAACGGCGACTCCGGCCGGCTCGAATGGTTGCACGAATTGCTCGAACAACAGGCGTATCGGTTGGCGTACTGGCGCGTTGCTTCGGACGAGATCAACTATCGGCGGTTCTTCGATATCAATGATCTGGCGGCGTTGCGCATGGAGAATCCGCAGACGTTTTACAGCACGCATCGGTTGATCAGCGACCTGGTGGCACAAGGCAAGGTCAACGGTCTGCGCATCGATCATCCCGACGGGTTGTACGATCCGCTCAATTACTATCAACGATTGCAAAGCTTCGTCACGCAGGCGGCCAAAGCGGCCGGTATCGAAGCGGCGAGTGAAGATGGCCTATACGTTATTGCCGAGAAGATCCTCGCGAGTCACGAGTATCTGCCGGAAGATTGGCCGATCCACGGCACGACCGGTTACGAGTTCGTCAATCTCGTTAACGGCGTGTTCGTGCATCCCGATGCCGAGGAAGAGCTCGATCGAATCTATACGCGCTTCATCGGTCGGGTTGTCGATTTCGATCAGCTACTGGCGGAGAGCAAGCGTCTAATCATGCGCTTGTCGTTGTCGAGCGAGCTCAATGTGTTGGCGTACCACCTCAATCGGCTGTCGGAATCCGATTGGCACGCGCGCGATTTTACGCTCAACGCACTGCGTTACACGTTGCGCGAGGTAGTGGCGTCGTTCCCGGTGTATCGCACCTACATTCGCGGCGACCATGTTTCGCCCGAAGACCGACGCTACATCGAATGGGCCATCAGCCAGGCGAAAAAGCGTAGCGCCGAAGCCGACGTGAGCGTGTTCGATTTCGTTTGGCGGATTTTATTGCTGGAAGGAATGGAGCAAATGCCGGAGTCACACCGGCACGGCGCAATCGATTTCACTCGGCGGTTTCAACAATACACGGCGCCGGTGATGGCAAAGGGGTTGGAAGACACGGCGTTTTACGCGTATCACCGGTTCGTTGCGCTCAATGAGGTCGGCGGTGATCCACGCCGTTTCGGCGTGTCGATGGCCGCGTTTCATCGCGCCAACATCGACCGAGCTCGGCGATATCCGCATTCGATGTTGGCGACCTCGACCCACGATACCAAGCGCAGCGAAGACGTACGCGCGCGCCTCGACGTGATCTCCGAGGTGCCGGGCGAGTGGCGTGCCGCCGTCACGCGTTGGGGCCGTATCAATCGCGGCAAGAAGCGCAAGATCGAAGACGGCGTAGTTCCCGATCGCAACGATGAATATTTGCTGTATCAGACATTGGTCGGTGCTTGGCCGCTGGCAGAGCTGGATGCGGATGGCCTCGATGTTTTTCGCCAGCGCATCGAAGCCTATGCCGTTAAGGCGGTGAAGGAAGCGAAGGTCCATACCAGCTGGATCAATCCGAACCTCGCCTACGAGGAGGCGATGCAACAGTTCGTGCGCGAGCTGCTCGCCGCCGGTCAAAATTTGTTCTTGCAGGATTTTTTACCGTTCGTGCGCCGGTTAGTACCATGCGGTTTGTATAACAGCTTATCGCAGGTGCTGTTCAAGCTAACGGCACCCGGGGTTCCGGATTTTTATCAAGGCAACGAGTTGTGGGATTTCAGTTTGGTCGATCCGGACAATCGCCGGCCGGTCGATTACGTCCGCCGCGATCGACTGTTAGCAGATTTGGAAGAACAACTGCAAGTGGCCGACGCCGCTCGGGTGCGCGCATTGCTCGACACGTTGGCCGACGGTCGCGCCAAACTCTACCTGACTTGGCGAGTGTTGAATTATCGCCGCACGCACGCGTCGTTGTACCGCCAAGGCGAATACGTACCGTTAGCGGTCGATGGGGCACGCGCCGAGCACCTCGGTGTTTTCGTGCGCCGCCAAGCGTCGGAAATGGTGATGACGGTCGCATCGCGCTGGTTGATGGGTCTACAGGCCGATACGATGCCGCCGCTCGGTCAGATCTGGGCAGACACTTGGATCGAAGCACCGGCCGAAGGTGCCTATCTGAACCTGTTGACCGGCGAGATTATCAATAGCGAACGTCGCGGGGCGCAGTATTGGTTACCGGCGGCACTTGTACTCGCAAACTTTCCAGTGGCATTGCTTGAATGGCGTAAATAAACTGTGAGTATTCGCCGTTGCATCTCGCGCAGTTCTGTTGTTTCAGTGATAACGCTTATTGTCACCCTGGGCTAACCCTGATTGCGCCGGGGTAAATTCCCACGCTACGCTCGCTTCGCTGTTAGGCACACAACATTAGTAAGTAAAAGGGCATGTGTCGGTTAGTTTGCCGAGTGCCCACGCGCAGCGTTTGCGGCGCGGATCGCTTCGCGCGCGCCTTTTTCGGCGATGCGTTGGAGATATATCAATGTAGGTAAAACTATGTGGAGGTTTGGTTCATGTGGCGAATCATCAACCTTAAGCGAAAGTGGATCAGCGGTCTGTTGCTGATGCCGCTGCTCGCGTTGTTGACAGCTTGCGGTGGGGGCGGCGGTGGTGGAGGTGATGACGGCGGCGGCGGTGGTGGTGGTGGGTCGGCCGATGCCTGCGTCTGGGATAGCTCGAAGTGGGATAACTGCAAGTGGGGCAGCTAACCCGACGTAAGTTGACTAATAACATTTCAATGACAACGAGGAAGGAGCAGTTGCAATGAAAGCGACGAATAAACGGTTTTCTTTGGGTTGGACGAGTGGCATTGTTCTTGGTATCGCGTCGAGTGCGGTGATCGTTTTTGCCGCTAACGTTAGCGATGACTACAACTACTCTGCCGGTTCGACGATCAGCTCGTCGGATGTTAATACCAAACTCAATCATCTGAAGACAGCAATCAACGATAACAACACGCGTATTACCGCCCTCGAAGGTGGTATCGGTGCTGCGTGTACCGGTAACAACGCCAGCGATGAGATGGTGCGTGTCGGTTCGATCTGCGTCGACAAGCATCCCGCCAGTCTTTGGAGCGCGCCGGGTGATGGTGCGACTGCAGTGACGGCGATTCCAGGGACGTGCACCATCGAAGGCACGGGTTGCGCCGATGTGGTGGCGCAGAGCCGCGCCACGCCGGGATCGGCCGTGAACAATACGCTCACGTACGGCCAAGCAGCGATTGCCTGCGCTAACGCCGGTAAGCGCTTGCTGACGGCGGGTGAATGGATCACCGCGCGTGCCACCGGCAACTTGACCGATATCACCGACGGCCACGCCGAATGGATCGACAACTTGCTGTCGGGCTCGATCAAGAAGAAGGCCAGCGACAATCCGACGGACGACAGCCGTCCGGCCGCGGCCGGCTATATCGGTCAGAAGCTAGCCACGGTTGGTACCGCAGGTGTTGTGCAATTGTTCAATGACATTTCTTACAACGGTACCGGTTTCAGCTGGCTCGGCTTCCGCTGCGCTCGCTAAAGAAACCCCTCGGAGTTGATTTCGCCCGCGGCCGTTCGGCCGCGGGTTTTCTTTGTTAACGGATGTGACAGATCGGCGTTTGCCCGAGACGTTCGGCGATCGCTCGGCATGGCACGGTCACGTCCGGCCGGCCCAAATAATAACCTTGCGCGTAGTCGACACCGTACTCTTTGACGATTTCATAGATGCGTTCGTTTTCAACGAACTCGGCCACGGTCTGTTTGCCGAAAGCATGAACCACGTCGTTGATCGCTCTGAAGATCGCTTGATCGACCGTATTCGATGCCAAATTACGTACAAATCGACCATCGATTTTCACGTAGTCGACCGGCAAATCACGCAAGTAAGCGAACGACGACATGCCCGACCCGAAGTCATCGAGCGCGGTACGGCAACCCATCTCACGCAGGCGCGATAGGAAAGTCTGCGCTGTCGACATGTCGGTAATAGCAACGGTTTCGGTTACCTCGAATGTCAACGCACTGGGATCGAGCTCCGTCTCCCAGAGAATTTGCTGGATCAAATCGCACACCGTTGGATTACTTAGCGTTTGCCCCGATAAGTTGATGGAGTAGCGCAGACCGGGCAGTTGTGCTCGCTGATCCCTGAGCGTTTCAATCGCGTTTTTAATGACCCACTTGTCGATTTCAGTCGACAGCCCAAAGCGGTCGGCCGACGGCAGGAAGCCGGACGGCATGATGAGATTACCCGCTTCGTCGAGTAGCCGGATTAACACTTCGTAGGCATCGGTATCGCCGGTGGCTACGTTTACGATCGGCTGGCACGCGAGCGTGAAATGGTTGTGCTCGATGGCTTCTTTGATGCGACGCGACCAACCCATGTCGAGCGACATGGCGGCGACGCTGTCGGCATCCGACGGCACGAATGCGTGTACTTGATTGCGGCCATTACGTTTCGCCAGATGACAAGCGACATCGGCGTGTGACAACGCTTCTTCGGCGGAAGTGGTGTCGGGGCCGATGGCGGCGACACCGATCGAGCAACCGATATCGACCTGTTCGCCCTCATGCCGAAAGTTATAGTTCGCTAGCTTCTTGCGGAACGATTCGGCGGCCGACAACGCCAGCTCCGGCGTGGTGTCATACAGCAACACGGTAAATTCATCGCCGCCGAAGCGGGCGATGAGATCGCTCTTGCGCGAGCGTTTGTGCAGGATGCCGGCGACTTCGATCAGCAATTGATCGCCGGCGGCGTGGCCGAGGGTGTCGTTCACATATTTGAAGTTGTCGAGATCGACGTACAGCACGGCGCTACTCGAACTCTGTGAGCGGCGGGCACGCTCGACCACTCGTTCCAGCTCCTGCTGAAAATAGGTGCGGTTGTAAAGGCCGGTGAGACCGTCGTGCTCGGCCATATTTTTCAGATGCTCGACCATGGCCTTACGCTCGCTGATGTCAGCGACTAGGCCGGTGTAGAGCTCATTTCCGTCGAGCGCGATACGGCTTATTTTGAGTGCCATGGCGAATGTACTGCCGTCCTTATGACGGCCGGTAACTTCGCCTTCCTGACCGATTAGTTGCTGCATCTTCGTCCTGATGAAGTGCTGCGCGTAGCCCTTCCGCTTTTCGCCGACGTCGGGCAGGATTAACAACTCGATATTCTTACCGACGATCTCATCTTCGTTGTAACCGAATAGTCGTTCGGCGGCTTTGTTGAAGCGCTCGATCAGGCCGCTGCTGTCGAAGGTAATGATGCCTTCGGCGGCATTGTCGAGAATGGTTTCGAGGCGTTTTTGGCGCGAGTGCACCTGATGGCGCATGCGGTCGAACGCTGTTATTAGATCGTTCGTTTCTTCGGTCGAACCGTGTGTGAGCAGTACCGTGGCAACACCATCGGCTTCGGCCTTCAGCGCGCTCGCTACCTGAGCCAATGGCCGGCGGATGTTGATTTCGAAGAAGAGGTAGCCGATGCAGGTGACGATGGTACCGGCGACTACCAGCAGCCAAATCGCCCCCGACAATTCATCGGCTGTTTGCGCCAACACCGACATGTCTTCGACGGAGCGTATTTCGACGCTTGCTTCGAGCGCTTCTAAGCCATCCCATAATTTAATTAACAAAGGTCGAAAGTTGTCGTGTAGTAGCGGCAACACAGTATCGACATTGGGCAGGGCGGTCCGGCCCAGCGACGCGCGCGTCGCCATAAGTCGATCGGCTTCCTCGCTGAGTTGTTGTAAATCGCCGATCAGCTTTTTTAATGTGACATGTGTATTTTCGTTTTGGTCGATCCAGCTGGCAGTTATCAACCGATTGACTTCGAGGCGGGCATTGTTGAGCTGTGTTTCCACCCGAGTACGATCGTTGGCGGCCGGGACCAGGAGAAATTCGTGTAATGCCGATTCCATTTTCCGCAGATCATCGGTAATGGCGCGTAACGACCGGCGGATGGTGTTACGTTCGACGGTGTTGGAATCACTGCGTAAAGAAGTATGTTGTACCCGCACGTCGGCAACCCAAGCGGCACCGATAAGCAGCAGGATAAAGGCTGATGCCGCATAGAGGTAACGGCCTCTGATGCTTCTCCAGCCGATCCAAGCGGCAAATCGATGTATCGGTCGCTCGTGGGTGGCGACGATGCTATTCGGTAGTTGGTCCAAGGTAGTTGTTTTATGGCGTCTGTTCAAAAAATATAGCGTATGAACTTGCCCGCCGCTGGCCAGCCAAGTCGCTGTTCTTTAACGGATCGATTAGCCGGTCGGCATCGAAAACCGCCAGTATCCCGACGACGAGGCGCGACGAATCGATGCGATAAACGTTAGACACGCTGTGGCGATCAGCCGACAGGCGGATGCAACTTCGTGGTGGCGACTAATTCATTGACTTACCTGGTTTTGTTCCGAGGCCGTTAGTATTATTTGTCCCATGGGGCACACGTTGTGCCGCCGCTACTGAGAAACACACCATGCTTCGTTTTTTGTTACTTGCTATATCGTTCTCCTGGTTTTCCTTGGCCGCCGCGGCAACGCCGTCCGACGCCGATTTCGCCGCCATAAAGGAAAAAATCACCAAAGCTATGCCCGGTTTTTCGGTCGATACGATGCGGCCGTCACCCGTTCCCGGTTGGTATGAAGTCGAGGACGGTTTGCAGATCGTTTATGTGAGCGCCGACGGTAAGCATCTTTTGGCCGGCGACCTTTATGACGTAGCTACGCGCACGAATCTAACGGCGGCATGGCGGGAAAAGACGGCGATCCGTTTAATCGACGCGATCGGCGAGAAAAACATGATTGTCATGGGACCGAAGCAGCCGAAGCGCACGATCACGGTGTTTACCGATGTCGATTGCGCTTATTGCCGCAAGCTTCATCTCGATGTGCCGGAACTCAATAAGCACGGCGTCAAAGTCCGTTATCTAGCGTTCCCGCGTTCCGGTCCGAATACGGAGTCGTACTATAAGGCGGTATCGGTTTGGTGCTCAGCGGATCGCGTCAAGGCGGTAGGTATCGCCAAAGCGGGCGGTGAAATCGAACGCAAGACTTGCGCAAACCCAGTCGATAAAGAATACGAGCTCGGTCGGCACCTCGGTATTAGCGGTACGCCGGCGATCTTCTTCGATGATGGCAGGCAATTGGGCGGTTACGCACCGGTACCGCAACTACTCGCGATGCTCGGCCTCGCTCCGGCGCCAGCCGCGAGCAAGAATGGCTCTTGATCGGAAGCCACCGACAAAAAATATTCCCGCGAAAGCGGCGGGCCGGTCGGCACTTTTTGCAAGCGACCGGCTCACGAGCGAGTTGGCGCAACTCAAACAGCAGCTGCGCGATAACGAACGTATTTGGGGTGGGTTCCATCGAATAGAGTTGGCGTTGATCGGCGCGCATTCGTTGCGCGAGCTGGTGTCGGTGATCGTTTCCGAATTACCGCGCACCTTTCCGCGGGTCGATTGTGTCAGCTTGGCGTGTTTCGATCCCGAGTACGAGATGGCGCGGTTGCTCGGCCGCGGTGAAGGCGCTACCGATGGTGTTACCGCCGTCGAGTCGTTCATCAGCATTTCCCAAGAGTCATTGCAGCGTTTGTTCGGCGATTCACGGCGTCCGCGTTTGGACGTCAGTGATCGCGACACGCAGGCGTTGTTGTTCCCCACTTATCCACGACCACTGGGTTCGTTCGCGCTGGCACCGTTAGTATTGCGCGGTCAACTGATCGGCGCGCTCAATCAGGGCAGTATCGATACCGGTCATTTCACGCCCGACGTTGCTACCGACTTACTCGAGCATTTGGCGGCGGTGACGGCTATGTGCATCGACAATGCGGTTCATCATGAGCGCCTGCGGGTTTATAGTTTCGTCGATCCGCTGACAGAGGTCGCTAATCGGCGATTCTTTGAGCGCCGCCTTAACGAAGAGATCGAACGTTGGTTGCGCCGGCGCGAGCCGCTGGTCTACATGTTGGCCGACATCGATCATTTCAAAGCAGTGAATGATCAGTATGGTCACCAAGTCGGTGACCAGGTGCTGCAGCAGGTGGCCGCATTGCTGGGGCGCGATCTACGCGGTGTCGACTTGTTAGCCCGTTACGGCGGTGAAGAATTCATGTTGTTGTTGCCGAATACGACCGTGGAGCAGGGCGCGGCGATTGCCCGGCGGTTATGCCACAGCGTGGCGCATCATCCGTTTGCGATCAGTGGTCAAAGGTCCATCCCCGTTACTGTCAGCATCGGCGTCGCTTGTCTCGATGTGCCGACGAACGATGCGGCGACACCACTGGCGGCTCGGCTATTCGAGCAAGCCGATGGCGCGCTCTACTCGGCCAAGCAATCGGGCCGTAATCGCGTCGCAGTGGCGGCCAGCGAGATGACGTCCGACGCTAAATAGACTTGACCAGACTTTCCAGCTAATCGACGTCCACTTCGAAATAGCGACAACTGGCGGTGAATATCAAAACCGCTAGCAAATTTCGGCCGGGCCAGAGTCGACGTAATCCATGGGCGTAGAGCTTAAGCTGCGGAACATACTGCACCGCCAGCGCGGCAATATCGCCAGTCGCTGGGCGTTGCGTTTTGTAATCGATCAATACCAAATCGCGTTTGCGAATAATCAATCGATCGATCACGCCTGATATATCACGATCATTTGCATGATAAAGAATTGAAACTTCATTGCGCGCTTCTTGAAATTCAGCGATATCGAAGAATGCGCGATGTGATGGTGCGTCGATCACCGCGCATGCTTCTTGCCAACTTGCCTCGAGCCAGTCTCCCGGTAATTTCTCGGAAAATTCACCCCATACATTTTTGCGTATGGCCGCACGATCGAACGGCGGTGTGGTCAGCCGTTCCAGCATGCGATGAATGACGATGCCGCGTTGCTTCGCCTCGGACAGCGCGGCTACGTCTGGTCCGTTATCGTCGTCGTTCGGCGTCGGTTCGGCGACGTGGCTCGGCTGCACGATCGTGGACGAACGTATTTTTAATGCGAATGGATGGGTGAGGGCTGGATCGATCGTCACGACGATCGCTGCGGTCGGCGCCGCTTTGACCGATGTTGCCGGCACTGTTCCCTGCGTCAGCGATCCGTAGATGTTGAAGATCGTGTCGCCGTCGCGTTGCCGTATCGACGTCAGCTGCCAAGTCGTCGAATCGCTCGGCAGCGATTGCAGACGTCGTTCGATAAAGCCATACCAGCCGCGCGTACTGTCTCCGGTTTTACCGCCGCGGCTGCCCGGTTCGCAGCCGGAAACGAACAGCATGTGCCGCGCGCGCGTGACGGCGACGTAGAGCAGATTCGCTTCTTCGCGTAACGCCGCTGCTGCCTGCCGTTCCAGTGCTTGGCACGATAGGCGATCGGCGTTGTCTTTGGCGGCCGTCAACAAAAAGTGCCGCGGCCGTGCATCGTCGATCGGCCATTCGACGAGCGCACGTACGCCGCGTTCGCGCGAGCCGGCGTTGCGGGCGCAGTTGGCCAGAAATACGATCGAGCTTTCCAGGCCCTTGGCGGCGTGAATGGTAAGGATACGTACTTGGTCGCCGGCATCGCTGGTCCCGAACGATTCGCTGTCGTCCGCGGTTAGCGCCGCCAATCGCGACAAGAACTGCGCCACACTGGGAAACCGACCGCTGTCGAGTTCGAGCGCTAATTCCAGCAGCCGTACCAGATTGGCATTCGTGCGTTGCCGCAGATGTGGCGGTGCGGTGTGGTGATAACGCTCGGGCAGATTGGTTTCGTAATAGATACGATCGAGTAAGTCGTGCACCGGAATGCGATCGACTCGTTGGCGCCACTGTGGCAGCAGGCGCGCTGCTCGTGCTAACGGGGCACTGGCGTCTTCTAGGTTACCGGCCGATTCAAGCAGCCGATCGTACCAAGATCGGTCGGGATCGAGCTCCGCTAGCGCCATGAGATCGTCATTGCTGGCGCCGAAAATCGGCGAACGCAACACGGTAGCGAGAGCAAGATTGTCGAATGGCGTAATGAGTAGCGTCAGCAATTGCACGATATCGCGTACTTCCAAGCCATCGAGAAACGTTCCGCGACCGGCACCAACATACGGAATATGAGCGTCACGTAGCGCCGTTTCGTAGGCACGCACATGGGTGCGATCGCGTAGTAGCACGATGATATCGCCGTAACCGATGGCGCGTGCTTTGCCCCTATCGGGAATCGTTTGGCCGATTAGCGATTGAATTCGAGTAGCGATGATTTTGCCTTCGTGCTGATGCCGCTGATCTTCCTCCAGCACGCGCGGTTGTTGCAGGGGATTGCGAAACGGCGCGGCGTCGACCACCGCTTCGGCAGCGCGTGCAATCAGCGGCAACACTTCGACGTGTCCCCATTGATCGAGATGATGCGTTTCGTGCGACCGGAAATCTTTGAGCACAAAGCCATCTACCGATGGCTCGTTGAACATTAGGTTGACGAACTCGATAATCGCCGGTGACGAGCGCCACGAGATGTGTTGCTCAAAAACCTGCGCCGACGTGTGCTCGCGCAACCAGTCGCGGGCCACCCCCAAGAGCTCCGGGTCGGCGCGGCGGAAGCGATAAATCGATTGTTTCTCGTCGCCAACCAGAAAAATGCTGCGTTGGCGCTCGCTCGAGCCGGCGGCCATCTCCTGCAGTAACGGCAACAGCAGGCGCCATTGTGTCGGATTGGTGTCTTGAAATTCATCGACCAGCAAGTGATCGATGCGCTGATCGAGCTTGTACTGCACCCACTCGGCGTGGCGGCTGCGGCTGATCATGCGATAGGTTAGCCATTCGAGATCGGCGAAATCGAGTAAATCCTGCTCGTGCTTGAGTTGTTGATAGTGCTGCAACAGACGCTCGCCGAGTCGATACCAGGCGATGCTGCGGCTCAACGTTTTGTGCCGACATTGCTGGTCGGCGGTTGCCTGAATCTGATCGAGAATCTGTCCATGTTGTTCGAGCAGTATCTGGATCGTGGCCGCGCCCAGCGTTTGGGTTAGTGCCTTGGTCGGTGCGAATATCCGCGGTTCGCCGTCGACCTTCAAAAAGGCGCGGCGAAGCAGCTGATAGAACGTTAGCGGTTCGAGATCCGGCGCAAGCGCCTGCTGCAGGCAGTCCAAGTTCGCTTGATGCCGGCCGGCGGGCTGGCCATTGAAGCCGCGAAGGTATGCGGCAACTTGCTCGCGAAATCGTCGATCGGCAGCGAGCTGTTGGATAGGATCGCGTTCCGGGTCTATTCCCAATTCTTGCTGCAATGTGCGGGTGGCGAAGGCAACCGGATCACTTTGGTCTTCGGTAAAAGCCCACCAGTCGCTACGATGCACCAGAAAATCGGTCAACGCCCGGCGCGTGTTGTTGAGCCCGTTGCACTCTTCCAGCAATTCGTCGATGGCGCGGTCAAGGACACCGCCGCGCTCAGCGACGTCTGCCTCTAGCGCGCGCCACGCCGCGGTTTCGATGTCGGCGGTTTGCTCGATTAGCTCGAAGCCGGGGGCAACGCCGGCCTCCAACGGAAAGCGGCTCAGGAGTTCCTGGCAGAATGCGTGGAATGTAGTGGCGCGCAACTCGTGCGGTGCGATCAGCAGCTCTTCGTAGAGTCGACGAGCACGTGCTAGATCGGCGGGTGCACTGCTGGCGCCCAGTGCCTGTAGCCGTCGGGCAAGGTCGGCGTCGTTTGCTTCGCACATGGCCAACAGCTGTTGGCGTAGGCGTAACTGTATTTCGGCGGCCGCTTTACGGGTAAAAGTGATCGCCAGGATCGAGCCGGGGCGGGCGCCGTTCAGCAATAACCGGACCATGCGGCCGACCAGCAGCCAGGTTTTGCCGGTGCCGGCGGCGGCGTGAATCACGGCATTTTGATTGGGGTCGGTAGCCGATCGGCTGTCCGGCGGCGATTTTTCTTGCATCATCTGAAGAATCGATTATTCGGCTAACTGCCTGTAAGCAAACTTAAAAGTTTGGCGATTCGCTCGCCATAATGGCAAGTTTGGGAAGTCTGTCTTGCTTTTCCACCGGCGCGCCATATAGTTTTTCTATGGCAAGGGAAGCCAACACGGAAGTGATTTGGCAGCCAAGGCTGGGTGCGGCAGGGACGTTAGGCCCCAGGCAGGGATGTCGGCTCAAGGGTCAGTGATCGCAAAGGCGGCTGGAAGGCCGCCTTCTTCTTTGCCGGTCATTTTATTTCCCATCGACATTCCACATCTCCTTTCGACACAGGCCCTCGAACCGACAATACTCGCAGACGCGACTATCGCCCCACGCCGGCAGCGGTGCCCCTTGCTGCAATGCCGTTAGCAATTCCCGCAAGCGCGATTCGCACTGGGCGGCGAGCGCGGCAATGCTTTCACCTTCAAGACTGAGCTTGGTGTTTATCTCGTCGGATCCGAGACCTACATAACTTATTTCCGTTACCACTTGAGCAGATAACAGTGCATAGAACGGCAGCTGCGTGTGCTCGCCGCTGGCAACCGCATCGGCGTCGGGCAGCGAACCGGTTTTGTAATCGAGAATTGCCAGGCCCTGCGGCCCGCGGTCCAAGCGATCGGCACGTCCGCGCAACGTAATCGTTCGATCGCCTATTGTGAGCGGCCGCTCGAGTAATTGTTCGCTGGCTTCGACACGCCAATGGCGGTCGCGCTCTTCCTGCCACGCCAGATATACCGGAATAAAAGTATCCCACCGGTGTTGCCAGCCGCGTGCGCTCAATCGGCGGTCGGTGTCATAAGCCAGCACCACGCGCGCGATGTCGCGCAGCAGCGTACCGGCCTGTGTGCAATTACCAGCGTCGATCGGGCCGCGCCATGGGCCCGGTAAGCCCGGCGCGCCGGTATGAAACGCCTGTAACATGCGGTGCACGCGCATACCGTACTCGGATTTTTCGATGTCTTCGCTGACCGCCTCGAGCGAACGTAGGCCAAGGACGTCGGCCGCGAAAAATTGATACGGACAATCGAGTAGGCGCTGATGCGCGCTGGCGGTAATGACGGCCGGCAGGCGTGTACGCGCAAGCGACGGTGCCGGTGCCTCGGCCGGTGCGGCTAGCGGCGCATCGCGGACATATAAGCGGGTCGTGGGCGCAGCGAGCAAGGCGGCGAGCTCGTCATCGTCCAGCGATACACCGTAAGCCAAGCGCTGAAACGCGAGCAGCCGCTCAACCCATGGACTCGGCATCAATGCTTCGCCGCGTTCTTCTCGACGCCGCGTCAAAAGCACGCGTGGCGCTGCTTCCAGCAATCGACGGAAATCATATAACGGTGCGTGTTGTTGATCCGGTCGCGTCGGTAAACCCAGTTGCCGTCGTACGCCGTCGTTAAAGAACGGCGACAGCGGCGGTGTGCCGGGTAGGTGCTGGCGATTGCAACCGGCAATCACCAGCGCTTGAAATTGCCGGCAACGGCTTTCGCCGACGCCGAGCAGTTCGACGCCATCGTCCGGTAGCGGCGGCCGAAACCGCCGACGCTCGAGCTCGCGTTGTAACCAGCGTTGAAACTCGGCCCACGTCAGTCGCGGACCTTGGCCGACGCCGGCGCGCGGATTTTGTTGGAGCACGGCCAGCACTTGGGTGCCGGCGTCGTCGAGCTCGAGTTTCTGTTTCAAGCCGAGTGTTTCGATGCTGGTGCGTAACGCCGTGAGGTATTTGAACGGCGAGTACGCCTGATGGCGACGGGCGAAGGCAAGCGGCGCGGCGGCGTCGGCAAGGCGGTCGAATAATTGCAGTAGAGCGGGTGTCGTGTCGGTAGGCTTTTTTTGCGCCAGTTGACGATAACGACCAAGGCCGGCGTTGACGTTATGCGTGCGAATGATGTCGCGCTCAAGGCAGGCGATCAGCTGATCGAGCGCCGGACGTTCGAAGCCAAGGGTAACGAACGGTGATTTGAGCAGATCCAGTAACGGGCCATAGGCGAAATCCTGATCGATACATTGGATCCAGCGTATGAGCGCGGTGGCGACGCTGGTGGTCGAGAGCGCCCAGCCAGCGGTATCGCGTAATGCCAAATTGGCGCGCTCGAGCAATGCGCGCACGCGTCGCGCGAGCTTACGATCGTGCGTAACGAAACCGACGTCGCTGATTCCCTGCGCGTGCCAGCGGCGAATCGCCAATTCGACGGCGCGCGCCTCTTGCTCGAAGTCGCCGGCCTCGAAGTAGCCGAGCCGACCCAGTGCCGGACTTTGGGGATGTTCCGCGGCAAAGTTTTGCGCGCGGGCGGCTAAGTCGGTTTGATTCAAATAAATTTGGTCGAGAAATCGGCAATAGTCGCTGCTTTCAGACGATGCCGCCGGCAATGACAATTCAAGGCGAGTTAGGCAGCGAAGGAGGGCAATATCCGGTTGATAGTCGTCGCTCCGACAGGCGCCATGGAGCACCAACGTCAACCGCCGTTGCTTGAGCAGCGCCCGCAACCACTGCGCCTCGGTTTCGGCGAGCTCGGCCACCCCTACCATATATATATGATGCGGCGCTTCCCCCGGCGGGTTGGCAAAAGCAGCAAGTCGTTGTAGGCCGCGATCTAGCCAACGGTTTGCCAGCAGATGTTCGTTCCAAGCGTTCCAGAGGGTATGGACCAGTTCTGCCTCGGCACGCAAAGGCGCCGGGTGTTCGTCGCCGATTCCATAACCGGAAGCGAGCAGCGTTATCAACTCTTCCGCATTCATCGGCGGCAGACGGCGATGGGCGTTCAATTCATCGAACAATGCTAATAACGCGTCGACTAACGGCCAGGTACCGAAGCGGGCACGCAGATCGGTATAAGGCTCGAGTGCTTCGAGCAGTAATAACTCGCGCTCGGTGTCGTCGATGCGGGTGTAATCGCCGGTCGTCTGTTGTGTGAGCCAGGTGTCGACCGTGCCGCACCACGGCGCGAGCAGGCCGTCATAGCCGTAGCGCTGTGCGGCAGCGAGCAGCAAACGCCGGAAGCGGGCGATCGAATGGGCGCTCGGAAACAGCGCCACATGTCGGCTTAAATCAGGAAGCTCCGCCCGATGCTGGTCGAGCATCAAGACGGCGAGGGTTTCTAGCGGATCGGATCCGTAAGGGGTGAGGTAAAGACTGGGCGGATGCACTTAGCGTGCATCCGCACCGCCGAACGCCCGCGCGCGGCGGCGCGGGACTTGGACGCTGGATAAAGCGAGCGTCGGCTCAGCGTTCAAGGTGCTTGAGCTTGTCCGGCTTGGTATCCCACTCAGCAGCATCCGCCGGCGGATCTTTTTGCTCGGTGATGACCGGCCAGTTCTTGGCCAGTTCGGCGTTCAATTTAATGAACTGCTTCTGGTCTTCGGGTACGTCGTCTTCGGCAAAGATCGCGTTAGCCGGGCATTCGGGCACACACAACGTGCAATCGATGCACTCATCCGGATCGATTACCAGAAAATTCGGCCCTTCGTGAAAGCAATCGACGGGGCAGACTTCGACGCAATCGGTGTATTTGCACTTAATACAGTTTTCGGTGACCACGTAGGTCATCGTCGAGCTCCGAGATCAGATATAAGAGGGCGGAATGATACACGGACCGATGCAAAAAGTGGAAATGGCGGCGCGTGATCCAAAGATCTATTTTCTTGCCCTTGCAGTGAAGGGGTTTGGTTTGAATCGCCCCGTTGGGGCGATGCGGGTCGAAGTAATAAATGTAATTGCGGGATGCTCCGTCCCGCACCCAGGGATATTTTTTTTTGCTTGTGGTCGCTCCTGCGCATCCTGCGCTCACGACATTCGTACATCCCTGTACAGCATCCGAAAAGTATCCAAAAGAAAGTACCCCCCAGTGGCGCCAACATGCCACTACGCTTCTCGGGTTTAGGCCAGCGCTCTCGCACACGCCATCCCTGACGGTTCCCCATCGGGCCTATGCCAAAACCCTGCGAGGTTCGGGCATGCGCCACCGGGGGATTAACCGCAACCACAACCGCAACTGCAACTACAACCGCCCCACCCTAACCCTCCCCCGCTGCGCAGGGGAGGGGATGAAAAGCAAACGCAAAAACGACTAGGCCGTTAGTTGCATTCCACCCGCTGCCACCGATCCATTCCCCCCCCGCCCTAGCGGGTGAGGGTTAGGGTGGGGGGTGAGTTGAATGGGTAGTTGCTGTTAATCCCCGTGTGGCGCATTCCGAGCATCGGAGCTTTTGGTCTCGAGCGCGCAGGAGGCGCGCATCTGGCTCAGCCCAGGGAGGGGCTGTGCCAGACATAGTTAGTCGCCAAAAGTGAGAAGCACAGGAAGTCGTTGCGCCACCCCGGGGGGTGCTTTCTTTTGGTTCCTTTTCGGGTGCTGTACAGGGACGTACGAATGTCGCGAGCGCAGGATGCGCAGGAGCGACCACCAGCAAAGAAAAGTCACCCTGGGCGGCGGGGCGGAGCACCCCGCTGATTACATTTTATTACCTCGACCCACATCGCCCTCGTAAGAGGGCGATTCATATTCACAACTAATACGCATTCGGATCATTGAACGCCCGAAACGCCGTTAAGAAGAGAATCTTCACATCCAACCACAACGACCAGTTATGAATGTACGCGAGATCATACTCCACACGCTTCTGCATTTTGTCTAGCGAATCGGTCTCACCACGCCAGCCGTTCACCTGCGCCCAGCCGGTGATGCCCGGCTTCACTTTGTGACGCAACATATAGCGATCGATCAGCTTGCGATACTGCTCATTGTGCATGACCGCGTGCGGACGCGGTCCGACCAGCGACATCGTGCCTTGCAACACGTTGATCAATTGCGGCAACTCGTCGAGCGACGTACGCCGTAAGAACGCGCCAAAGGGCGTAACGCGGGCGTCGTTCTTCTTAGCTTGTACGATATTGTCTTCGTTGTTTTCGCACACCGTCATGGAACGAAACTTCCAGACCTCAATCCGGTTGCCGCGCAGACCGTAACGATGTTGCTTGAAAAAAATAGGACCGGGCGACGATAGCTTGACGCCGATCGCAATCGCGACGAGCGGGACCGTGACCAGGACGAGAATAATGCTGGCGAGCAGGATATCTTCCACGCGCTTGGTCAATCCGTCGACGCCGTAGAACGGAGTGTCGGAAATGCTAACGGTCGGTATATCGCCAAGCGTTCCCCAGCTCGAATGCAGCAGGTCAAAAATGAAAAAGTCCGGTATTAGATGAACGGAGACGGTTGTATCGGACAGCCTGGCCAGTAACGTTTTAATGCGCTTTTCGGCGCTCATCGGCAGCGTGATATACACACTATCGACTTTGCCGTCGCGCGCGTGTCGAACGAGCGCATCGAGATTGCCGACGACTTCGAGCGGCTCACGCACCAGCGGTCGCGTGCCGGCTGGGCGGCGGTCGTCATAGAAGCCGACCGGTCGCATGCCCATCCACGGGCTATCGAGCAATGTGCGTGCGAGATAGGCGCCGAGATCGCGTGCACCGATGATAGCAACGTTACGTGAATTAAAACCGCGCTGGCGTAGCTCACCGAGAATAATGCGCATCCAACCACGCCAAATAATCAGGATCAGCGGCGTGATTGCAAACCATGTTAGGAATGCTCGACGTGAAAACTCATGTGACGTCTTCAGCGAATAAGCAAGCAACAACAGCGTCATTACCACCGCGGTCCAGCCGACGATTAAGCGGCCGAATTCGCGTTGCAGCGTTAGTCCGCGCGAGGAGTGATACAGGTCGGAGAAGTGGCCGAAGAAGATAAAGAGACCGACCGCCCAAAGGATCGCCGTACCGTAATCGTTGCGCCATTCCAAGCCGTATGACCAGACGACCACCCAAAGTGCTGAAGCGATGAACAGGGCGTCCATTAATTGTGAAAAGGCCGCCAGCTTCCCCTGTCCCACTCGGATCAGCTTATCGATACCCATGACGAATGCCTTTTGTGTTTTGCGATCGTGGTAAATTTTTTTCATCGCGCAAGGCGATGCGGGAAGCATTGTAGCTTCTCCCGTGCGGAAATTTTCCTGACATATGTAGTGGTTTCATAACCACACTGTCTGCAGATGACATCGATGTTCGACTTCGTTGATACTTCGTTGGCCAATCGCAACACGGATGCCAAATTTACAACGATGACATTGAGATAATGATGACTATGCCTACATACTTCATTCGCCGACTTCTAGGCGTGGCGCTTGCTGTAGTAATGGCAGCGTCGCTAGTTGGTTGCGCGGTACCGATGGAAGCGCAGGCGCAAAATTCTAAGACGCCGGCAAAGACGTCCGCCGCTACTACGGTTGAAACTTCCGGTGGGTACGAGATCGGCCCGGAAGATTTGCTCGAAATTTCCGTATGGCACGAAAAAGATTTGCAGCGCGAAGTGCTGGTAAAACCGGACGGATGGTTGACATTTCCGCTGATCGGCAATGTTGAAGCCGCTGGTAAGACCTCACCACAGCTTGAAAATGACATCAAAACGCGTTTGCGCAAGTACATGCCCGACCCCGTTGTGACCGTGACCGTTAAGCAGATTAAGGGTCTAAAGGTATTTGTGATCGGCAAGGTCGGAAAGCCGGGTGAATACGTAATCGGTCGATATGTCGATGTATTACAAGCGTTGACGTTAGCGGGTGGTTTGACTCCGTTCGCGAAAGAAGCCGACATAAAGATCGTGCGTAAGCAGGCTGGCAAGGAATCGATCATTCCGTTCGATTACAGCGAGGTCAAACGCGGCCATAGCCTCGAACAAAACGTTACGCTGCGGTCAGGCGACGTCATTATTGTGCCGTAGTAAGTGGGGAGATTCTTGGTGGACGATAATAAATGGAGACGAGCGTCTAGGTTAGCCAGCGGCCTCAGCTCGTTAGTGGTATTGAGCGTGGCGCCGTCGCCGTTATTAGCAGCGGATTGGTCAGCAAAACCACGTATCGACGTTGGCGCTATTCGCGATGACAACATCGGGTTGGCCATCGGCGACAGCGAGTCGACGACCGGTTACGTGTTCGCCGGGCGCCTGGATCTCGAGCGCAAGACGGAGCGATCGAAAGCGAAAGTCAACGGTAGCGCCAGTTTTACTAAGTACAACCGCGATGATGTCGACGATAAGAGCGAGCAAGGTCTACTAGTTGACTCCGAATACCAGGCGTCCGAACGTGGCACGCTCGGATTCGATGGCGAGTATCGACGGGAATCGTTGTTCGCCACCATTACAAAACCAGCTGGTACCGGTGACGTGCACGATGTCGACGTGGGTTTGTCGACCGATACGCGAGTAAAGCGAAATTATCGAGTATTCAATCCAACTTGGAACTGGCTCGCTAGCGAGCGCAGCTCGGTTAATTTTAACTATCGCTGGACCGGCGCCGATTTTAGTAGCGCCGAGAATACCGATTTGATCGATTACACCGAGCAATTGTTCGGTGTAACGTACGGCTGGAAAGTATCGCAGCGTGATGAGCTCAACGTAACCGTCAACACTTCGCGTTATGAATCCGATAACGATGCGGAATCGAAGACGAATCGATTGTTGCTCGGTGCAACCCGCAATTTCTCTGAAAATTTAAGTGGTTCGGTCTCGGCCGGTGCCAGTCGCACGACCAATTCGACAACCGACGATACATCGACCGGAACAGTACTGAGCATCGGACTAAAGCAGCATTCCGATATTTCGTCGCTGGAAGGCGTCATTAGTCGCGATATCGCACCGAGCGGCGTCGGTCGCGTTGTGCGCGCCGACCAAGTGCGCGTTTATTGGACGCAAAAGACCTCGGAAACCGTTGAATTTGTCCTCGACGCGCAACTCCTGAAGAACCAAGTCATCGAAGGTACAGATCCAACGGTGGATCGGCGCTACTACGAAATTTCTCCGCAGTTGCGCTGGCAATGGCTAGAAAATTTATCGGTTATCGGTAGCTATCGTGTCCGTTGGCAAAAATATGCCGTCGATTCCGATTCTGCCGATAGCCATTCGATATTTTTGGGTTTGAGCTACAGCCTATAGTCGAGCGTATTTATGGAACCCGTTACCCATCTTAACGATTACCTTGTTGTTTTGCGTCGTCGCCGTAAACAAATGTTCCGTGTTGCCGGCACGGTGTTTGGGCTGGCGGTTTTACTTGCTGTCGTCATTCCGACCACGTACCAGGCGACTGCAAAATTGTTGATTGAACAAGAGGTACCGGTTGATCTGGTACCGTCGACCGTTAGCGGTTACGTCAATCAACGTATCAACGTGATTGAAACGCGGGTGCTAACGCCGGAAAACATGGCGAAGATCGCCGATAAGCTTGGGCTGTATGCGGGCGAACGCGAAGGTCCTAAGCGTCATGCGATGGGCGATGAGATGCGCAACAACGTCGAGATCGAGGCCGTTAGCGCTAACGTTACCGATCCGAAGAGCGGTGCGTCTGGTATGGCGACGGTCGCGTTGAACGTGTCTTACGATGCATCGAGCCCGGAAACAGCGCAAAAGGTCGCAGCGGAGCTGGCTACATTATTTATCGAAGAAAATCGTAAGGTGCGAACCGATAAGGCATCGCACACCTCTGCATTCCTTGGTGAAGAAGAGAAGCGGTTGCGGCAGCACATCGATGAGCTGGAAGCCAAACTTGCCGAGTACAAGGAGAAAAACCGCGGTCGTTTGCCAGAGCAGATGAACCTCAATATGCAGATGCTGGAACGAAATCAGCGTGAGTTGGAAGAGGCCGATCATCAAATTCAGAACCAGGAAGAACGCCGGTTACAGCTGCAATCGCAACTTGCCCTGGTCGAGCCGAATACCGGCACTAGTCCAGGCGGGCGGCTGCGCGAGTTGCAGGCAACCTACTTAGCGGCGGCATCCAGCTATTCACCAGATCATCCCGACGTCATTCGTGCGCGCCGGGAATACGAAGCTATGCAGAAGCAAATGGGTATAAGTGATACCGGCGCTGCTGCTCAAGATGAATATAAAAAGGCCAAGGCCGAGCTGGCGGTTGCGCGCGAAAAATACGCTGACGATCATCCGGACGTCGTTAAGCTCAAAAAGTCCGTGGCCGCGCTAGAAACACAGGTAAAGAAGAAAGGCCGCGTCCAAACTGGTGGATTTGGCATGAAGCCGGACAACCCGGCTTACGTGACGATGCAAACACAGATCGATTCCATCGATATGAGCATCAAGGCGATGCGCGAACAGCAAGTGCGCGCCCGCGAAAAAATTGGCGATTACGAGGCCCGCGTCGAGCAGACGCCGCGGGTCGAGCAGGAAGGCTTGGTATTGCAGCGCGACTACGAGAGCGCTACCAAGAAATATCGTGAGATCAAACAGAGCTTGATGGGTGCAGAGTTGGCGCTCGAGCTGGAAAAAGGCCAGCGCGGCGAACGTTATTCGATATTGGAGCCGCCTGAAATGCCAACGGCGCCGCATAGCCCGAACCGGCGCGCATTTTTATTGCTCGGATTAGTACTGGGAATCGGGTTCGGCGTCGGTTACGCGAGCATTGCCGAATATATGGATCGGACCATTCGCGGTGTACGCAATGTCGTTGGACTGCTAAAGGCACCGCCGTTGGCGGTGATCCCCTATATCCCCAACGGCATCGATTCGTCACCACGACGAACATGACAGAGAAGCGTTGCTAAGCGGCAACATGTCGTTGTACGGAGTCAGCAATTACCCGGATGCGATAGCTAAGCGACGCAAGTACAGTGGACGATTAGCAGCAATGATTCCAACATCAACGCATTAACAGTTGGGCGTAAATGGTTATGGACCCGATTACAAAAGCAATACAAAAAGTCCGCGAGGAGCGGCACAGCGTCGGCTTGACGCTACACAAGCGCGCGTTGGTGCCGGCTGAGATTAGTTACACCCAAACTCGCAATGTCAGCCTGTATCCCGGTTGGTTACGACAAAATCGCATCATTGCCAGCAGTGGCGCCGATGAATTTGCGCAGTCGTACAAAGTGTTACGTACGCAGGTTGCGCAGCGTATGCGTCAGCATGGCTGGCGTACGTTGGCAGTTACCAGTCCAGGCCCGGGAGAAGGCAAGACGCTGACGGCTATCAATCTCAGCATTAGCTTGGCATTGGAAGCGAATCAGACGGTGTTGCTGGTCGATGCTGATTTACGGCGTCCCAGTGTCCATGCGTATCTCGGCTTCGAGGCGAACGTCGGACTACGTGATTATCTGCAGAAAGGCACGCCGGTCGAGGAGATTCTGGTGCATCCGGAAATTCGGCGGCTGGTGATTTTGCCCGGCGGTGCACCGCTCGAAAACTCGTCGGAAATGCTGTCCTCGCCGATGATGTTGCGGTTAGTGCAAGAAGTAAAACGGCGTTACCCATCGCGCTTGGTGGTGTTCGATTTGCCGCCGGTGCTGACAACCGATGATGTGCTGGCATTTGCGCCATATCTCGATGCGGCGCTCTTGGTGATCGAAGAAGGCAAGACGTTGCGAGATGACGTGGCGCGTGCGGCCGAGCTGCTGCACACTGCCAATCACAATCTGATTGGTACGGTGCTTAACCGATCCGCGAGTTAAGCGAACGATAGAAGGATGGTAGAAGTGTCATGTACGAATCATTCTACGGCTTTAAAGAAAAACCGTTTTCGCTACTGCCCGACCCAGCGTTCTTGTATTTGAGTGAGAAGCACCGCATGGCCTTGACCATGCTGCAGTACGGCATTCTGAACCAAGCTGGTTTCACGGTAATTACTGGTGAAATTGGTTCGGGTAAGACGACGCTGATACGGCAGGTATTGGAAGAGGCCGGTGAAGATATCGCCGTCGGGTTAGTGTCCAATACGCATCGGCATTTTGGCGAGCTACTGCAATGGGTATTGCTCGCTTTCGGTTTGGAATATCGCGATAAGAGGAAGGTCGAGCTGTATCACACGCTCGCCGATTACATTGTTCGCGAATATAACCAGGACCGGCGCACGGTATTGATCATCGATGAAGCGCAGAACTTAAGTACGGAAGCGCTCGAAGAGCTGCGCATGTTGTCGAACATCAACGCCGACAAGAACCAAGTATTGCAGCTGATCTTGGTCGGGCAACCCGACTTGCGTCGGACGTTGCGCCGCCCGGAGCTGCACCAGTTCGCGCAGCGTATCGCCGTCGATTACAACCTGAAATCGCTCAATCTCGAAGAGACGTGGAACTACATCCGTCATCGACTAAAGCTGGTTGGCGGTAATCCGAACCTGTTCGACACCAAGGCCTGCGCTGCCATTTATTACTACACCGGCGGCACTCCGCGACTGATCAACGTATTGTGCGATACGGCATTGGTGTACGGCTTTGCCGAGCAGAAGCGCTCGATCGACGTCGATACGGTATGCGATGTCGTGCGCGAAAAGGCCAAGGGCGGCATCTTTCCGGTGCGCGAAGATAAAGCGACTCAAGATAGCGGTGTGATATTGGAGTTGAACGCGGCGAAGAAAGAATTCAAAGAGTTTCGCGAGTTCAAAGATTAATAGTGGTAGGGGCGCCGCCTAATGGGCGGCGCGCGATTAAGGCATGTGGACTGTTCATTAATTAATTTAAGACTATGAAAGCGGTAATTTTAGCGGGAGGTTATGGGACACGTATCAGCGAAGAAAGCGGCGTGAAACCCAAACCCATGGTAGAGATCGGCGGTTGGCCGATTCTTTGGCACATCCTCAAGATTTATTCGGCGCACGGTATCAACGATTTCGTCATTTGCCTGGGTTACAAAGGCAACGTCATCAAAGAGTACTTCGCGAACTATTACCTCTATAACGCCAACGTTACGTTCGACTTACAGCGCAACGAGATGCGAGTGCATCAAAATCATGCCGAACCGTGGCGCGTGACGCTGGTGGACACTGGCGAGAGCACGATGACCGGCGGACGGTTGCGACGGGTGCGCGAGTATCTGGACAACGAGACGTTTTGCATGACTTACGGCGACGGCGTCAGCGACGTCGATGTTCGCGCGCTCGTTAGTTTTCATAAAGAGCACGGCGCTTTGGCGACGTTAACGGCGGCGCAACCGCCGGGGCGGTTCGGTGCATTCAACCTGCATCAGGGACAACATCGGATCGAGACGTTCAAGGAAAAGCCGGAAGGCGACGGCGCCTGGGTCAATAGTGGCTTCTTCGTGCTTGAGCCGCGTGCTATCGACTATATCGAAAACGACGCTACTGTCTGGGAGCGCGAGCCGATGGAAAGATTAGCGCAGGATGGACAGTTGGCGGCGTATCGCCATCACGGCTACTGGCAACCGATGGATTCGCTACGCGATAAAAAGGTGCTGGAAAGCCAGTGGCAGAGCGGCAATCCGCCCTGGAAGAACTGGTAATTCCGGTATGGTAACCGACTTCATCGTCATCGGCGGCGGGGTGATCGGTATCAGCGTCGCGCGTGAATTGAAGCGGCGTTTCGGCGACTGCAGCGTCACGTTACTCGAGAAAGAATCGGCATGTGCGCTGCACGCCAGCGGCCGCAACAGCGGCGTGCTGCATGCGGGTTTTTATTACGCAGCCGACAGTCTGAAGGCAAAGTTTACGCGTGATGGTAATCGTGAGCTAACGGCGTATTGCGAGCAACGCGGCTTACCAATTAATAAATGCGGCAAGCTAGTCGTAGCGCGCACTGAGCAGGAGTTGCCGGCGCTGGACGAGCTACTACGTCGCGGCCAGCGCAATGGCGTCGAGGTGGAACCAGTGACGGCGGCGCAGGCGCAAAAGATCGAACCGCGTGCGCGTACGATCGAGCGCGCGCTGTATTCGCCGACGACGTCGTCGGTCGATCCAACAGCGGTGGTACGACAAATGGAGCAAGACGCGCGCGCTGAAGGTGTGCGTGTTGAATGCGGTGTGCGCTATCTCGGGCGGCGTAACGAGCGCATTGTTACGAGTCAGGGCACGTACGGTGCCGGTTACATCGTCAACGCTGCCGGTCTATATGCCGATCGCGTGGCGCTCGATTTCGGTTTTTCGCAGGCGTATCGAATTCTCCCGTTCAAGGGGCTGTACCTCTATTCCGATGAGCCAGTCGGTGCTCTGCGGACGCATATTTATCCAGTGCCGGATCTGCGTAACCCGTTTCTCGGTGTGCACTTCACGTTGACCGTCGACGGTCACGTCAAAATCGGCCCGACCGCGATTCCGGCGTTTTGGCGCGAGCAGTATCGTGGCGCCGCAAATTTCAGCTTTAGCGAGCTCGCCGACATTGTAAAACGGCAGTTGGGATTATTGGTGTCGTCGAATTTCGATTTCACGCGGTTGGCGGTCGAGGAGCTCGGTAAGTATTCACGCCGGCGCATGGCGGCGCTAGCCGCCGAACTGGTGCCGGATCTGCAGCCGAAAAATTTCCGACGCTGGGCGCGTCCCGGTATCCGTGCACAGTTGCTGAATATTCGCGAGCGCCGCTTGGAAATGGATTTTGTCGTCGAAGGCGACGATCGCTCGTTGCATGTCTTGAACGCCGTGTCACCGGCGTTTACCTGCGGTCTGCCATTTGCCCGCTACGTGGCCGATACGATTGTGCAGAAGCTCAATCGTGTGGCGCTGCAGTCTATCGTTCATACCGCAGGGAAAGAACGGATACCGAATACGCAGGTCGAGCAAGTCTACGGACGGAGGTTGCTGACCCAAACCAGAGAGAAGGTGTCATGAAAATACTAATAACGGGAAATATGGGTTATGTCGGCCCATGTCTGATCGATCGGCTGCGCGGGTCTTATCCAGGAGCGCGACTGATCGGCTTCGATATGGGCTACTTCGCGCATTGTCTGACGGGTGCGGTTTGCTTGCCGGAACATGGACTCGATGCCCAGTATTTTGGCGATGTTCGCAAACTGCCCCTCGAATTGTTTGCCGACGTCTATGCCGTGGTGCATTTGGCGGCAATCTCGAACGATCCGATGGGTAATACCTTCGAGGAAGTCACATCCGCGATCAATCAGACGGGAAGTGTTCGACTCGCAACCTTGGCCAAGCAGGCGGGTGTGCGCCGATTTGTTTTTGCATCAAGTTGCAGTATGTACGGCGCCGCTGCCGGTGGGCCGCGCAGTGAAGGCGATGCGTTGAACCCACTGACTGCCTATGCGCGTTCCAAGGCCGGAACCGAGCAAGGCATTCGCGAATTGGCCGATAGCAGCTTTATCGTTACGTCGCTGCGGTTTGCGACCGCGTGCGGCATGAGCCATCGGTTACGGCTCGATTTAGTATTGAACGACTTTGTGGCCGGGGCCTTTGCCGGTAAAGAAGTCAATATATTGAGCGACGGTACGCCGTGGCGGCCGTTGATTCATGTGAGTGATATGGCGCGGGCGATTGATTGGGCGATCAGCCGCGATGCCACTAACGGCGGTGCTTTCCTTGCCGTCAATGCCGGCAGCGACGAATGGAATTATCAAGTATCCCAGCTTGCTGAAGCAGTAGCGAAGGCCATCCCGGGCACACGAGTTTCGCTCAATAAAAATGCGGCGCCCGACAAACGCTCGTATCAAGTCAACTTCGGTTTATATCGGAAATTAGCACCGCGCTATCAACCGCAGGTGGATCTGGCGGCTGCCATCCATGAATTGAAAGATGGCCTAGCGGCGATGCGTTTTCAAGACATCGATTTCCGCGGCTCGCCGCTGATTCGGTTGAAAGTGTTATCGGGATTGATTGAGCAAGGTGCGTTGAATCAGCAGCTCGAATGGCAGCGTGCATCGGCGGCCTAAAAATTCTAACAATATGAAAACCGACGGCGCGATCGTCTCGATGGAGTTTGGTCTCTTTGCGAGAGACGGATTTTTCAAATCGATGTCGATCTTACGTAGCGCCCGACGAATGTTTGTAAATTTAAGGATGTGGAATGACAACTTATAGCAAGGACACGGTAACGATCATTCGCCCACCGGCCCGGTTGGAAGGGATCGATTTCAAAGAGATCGCTGCCTACGTCGATTTGTTCTATTTCTTGGTATTGCGCGATATCAAAGTGTTGTATGCGCAAACGATTCTCGGCTTTTTGTGGGCCATCTTGAATCCGTTGATCCAGATCGCGCTGTTCACGGTGATTTTCGGCAGAGTTGCACACATCGACACCGACGGTATCCCCTACGTACTTTTTGCCACACTGGCGATCGTTCCGTGGACCTATATGTCAGAAACTATGACGCAATCCAGTCAAAGCTTGGTGGCGGAACAACATATGCTCGGTAAGGTTTATTTCCCGAGAATCTTTTTTCCGTTGACGCCGATTATTGCCAAGCTGGTCGACTTTTCGATCGCGCTGCTATTGATCGCGATTGCCATGGTCTATTACCGGGTGGCGCCAACCTGGCAATTGTTATATCTGCCGTTTTTTCTCGTGCTCATGATGATGGTGCCGGCCGGCATTGGTATGTGGCTGTCGTCGCTGGCGATCCGCTTCCGCGACGTAAAGTTTGCCATGCCGTTCGTGATTCGCATGCTGATCTACACGGCGCCGATTCTCTATACCGCGTCGGCGATTCCGGATGACTATCGCTGGCTGTATTCGATGAATCCGTTGGTGGCGGTGATTGAAGGGTTCCGCGCGAGTCTATTGGGGCTGGAGATGCCGTGGAAATTTATTTTCCCGGGTGTCATTACAAGTGTCGTGATTTTCCTGAGCGGGACACTTTATTTCCGTAAGATGGAACGCATAATCGCTGACGTCATATAAAACGTTCAAATAACATGGGGCCATTACGTATGGGCAACCAAGTCGCTATCCGAGCCGAAGGGCTCAGCAAATTATTTCGCATTGGGTCGAAAGAAAAGAAGGCCGACGACAGTCTGGCGGCCCTCGCATTTGGCCTGTTGAGAAATCCGGTCAACAACTTTCGTAAGTATCGTTCGCTCTACCAGTTCAGTGACGTCTCGTTCGATCAACGTAAGAATTTGGAGAAAGATCCGGCCGACGTCATTTGGGCGTTGCGCGATGTTTCGTTCGAGGTACGGCAGGGCGAAGTGCTCGGCGTCATAGGCCGCAACGGCGCCGGCAAATCGACGCTATTGAAGATCTTGACGCGCATCACGCCGCCGACCACCGGCCGTGTCGATATCATGGGACGGGTGTCGAGCCTACTCGAGGTCGGCACCGGTTTTCACCAGGAACTGACTGGGCGGGAAAACATTTATCTAAACGGCACCATCCTCGGCATGCGCAAGCGCGAGGTTGATAACAAATTCGACGAGATCGTTGAGTTTTCCGGCATCGAGCGCTTTCTCGATACGCCGGTCAAGCGCTATTCCAGCGGTATGACCGTTCGCCTCGCGTTCGCCGTGGCCGCTCATCTCGAGCCGGAAATCCTGATCGTCGACGAAGTGTTGGCGGTCGGCGATGCGGCATTCCAGAAAAAATGCATTCTCAAGATGCAGGAAGTCGGTCGTCATGGCCGGACGATTTTGTTCGTGTCGCACAATATGGCCGCCGTCAGCATGTTATGCACGCGCGCCATTCTACTGGGTGATGGTCGCGTCGAGATGAGCGGTTCGGCGCACGATATCGTCAGCGAGTATCTCAACGCGGGTGTCGGTTTGCCGTCGTCGCGTGAATGGCCGCTAGAAACGGCGCCGGGCGGCGAGGTCGCGCGGTTGCGCGGCATTCGCGTAGTGACGCGCGAGGGTCGGCTGGTCGATTCCACCGATATCCGCCGCGACGTCGGCGTCCAAATGGATTACGACGTGATTCAGGGCGGGCAAACGTTGATGCCGCATTATTTGTTTTACAATGAAGAAGGCGTGCTGCTGTTCGAGGCGCATGATCAAGATCGGACCTGGCGGCGGCGGGTGCGACCGGAAGGCAGCTATCGCAGTACCGCTTGGATTCCCGGAAATTTTCTGAACAGCGGTACGGTGTTTGTGACCTGCGCGCTGATGGAGAGTAATCCGGATATGCATCAATACTACGAGCAACAAGTCATCGCCTTCAACGTGACCGACCGAATCGGCGAGGATACGGCGCGTGGCGACTGGACCGGCGAGTTGGGCGGGGTCGTGCGACCGATGCTCAAGTGGGAGACTCGCGTTGAAGGTGTTAGCCAAGAGCGGGGGCTGTACACCGTTTTATGATTACGCCGAAAGTGGTGTTGCCGAGGAACAGTTTTAGAACCTCGTTGCCGCCTTTTATTAAACGAGCGTATCGCGACGTGCGTCGCGCTGCCTCGTTTTTACCGCGCCAGGTTGTCGGTACCATCACTAACGTAGCCACCGATAAGCCGGTAGTCGCGTTGACGTTTGATGATGGTCCGGACCCGCGATCGACGCCGCCGTTGCTCGATGTGCTGGAAAGCAAAGGCGCGCACGCGACTTTTTTTTTAATCGGTTGTCGCGCGCAACGCTATCCGGCGTTGGTCCAACGCATCATCGACCGCGGTCATGTGATCGGTTGCCATTCGTGGGATCATCGACCGTTTTTGGCGATCAGCGCAGCTGAGCGGCGCCGGCAATTGCGCGCGTGCGAGCAATTGCCGGGCATGACGCGCTATAGGTTGTTTCGCCCTCCGTATGGCGAGCAAAACCTGGCGTCGCGCATCGATACTTGGCGATTGCGTTGGTGCCCGATCGTTTGGAGTATTTCGGCGACCGACTGGCGCGACGACAGTGCGGAAGTGATCGTTGAACGGGTTGCGTCGCAGTTGCAGCCCGGCAGCATCGTACTCTTGCACGATTCGTTATATGACGTCGAAGAACCGCGTTATGAAGCGCGCGATGCGACCATCCAGGCGACTGCGCAGTTGCTCGAGCGCTTCAGCGGGCAATATCGATTCGTCACAGTGCCGGAGTTAATGCATCTTGGCCGTCCACAACGAGAATTCTGGTGGCGGCGCGGAAGCAAAGAATATTTTACGAAACTTATAAAAACAGAATATCGCCAAGGTGAAGCCAATGAGTAACGGAGCCATGAACTGTCGCTTTTGTAATCACACGCTGTCGCAAACATTTGTCGACCTCGGCCTATCGCCGTTGGCGAATTCATATGTTCCGCGCGAGCAGGTGTGTGCCATGGAGCCGTTCTACCCATTGCACGCTTATGTCTGCGATCAATGTTTGCTGGTGCAGCTGATGGAATTCCAGTCGTCGGAGAATATATTCAGCCACTACGCGTATTTTTCGTCGTACTCCAGTAGTTGGTTGGAGCATGCCAAGCGTTACGTCGATATGGCGGTCCGCCGATTCGGTTTGAACGAGAAATCCTTGGTCGTCGAGATCGCCAGCAACGATGGTTATTTACTGCAATACATGCGGCAGGCCGGCGTGCCGGTGCTCGGTATCGAGCCGGCGAAAAATGTTGCCGAGGTGGCGGTAGCGAAAGGGATACCGACGGTTGCGCGTTTCTTCGGCGAACAAACCGCGCGCGATCTCGCCGCCGAAGGCAAGCAGGCCGATCTGCTGCTCGGCAACAATGTATTAGCGCACGTCCCGAATCTGAACGATTTCATCGCCGGCATGAAGCTTATGCTCCGACCCGGTGGTGTCATTACGATGGAGTTCCCGCACCTCGCGCGCTTGGTCGACGAGCGTCAGTTCGACACGATTTATCACGAGCACTTTTCCTATTTCTCGCTCAGCACGGTCGAGCGTATCTTCGCCAAGCACGGCATCACGTTGTTCGACGTCGAGGAGTTACCGACCCACGGTGGTTCATTGCGCATTTTCGGTTGTCATACCGGCGATGTGTCGAAGCCGGTTGGTCGCAATGTGCTTGATCTTAAGGCGCGCGAGCAGGCCGCCGGCTTCGGCGATCTCGCGCTCTACGGCGCCTTTACCAAAAAGGTGACAGAAGCGAAGCGCGATATTCTGAATTTTCTAATCGAGGCGAAGCGCGCTGGGAAATCGGTGGTTGGTTATGGTGCTCCGGCCAAGGGCAATACCTTGCTCAACTACTGCGGCGTGCGCACTGACATGATCGATTACACGGTCGACGCCAGTCCGCACAAACAGGGGCACTATCTGCCGGGCACCCGCATTCCTATCTATGGGCCGGACAAGATTAACCAAACCAAGCCGGATTACATTGTAATCTTGCCGTGGAATCTCAAAGACGAAATCATGCAGCAGATGGCACAGGTGCGTGATTGGGGTGGGAAATTCGTGACATTCATCCCGAGCGTAACGGTGCAGTAATGAAGTTTACTGCGACGCCGATCAGCGACGCCGTTATCATCGACTTGACGCCGTTGCAAGACGAGCGCGGCTTTTTCGCCCGCAGTTGGTGTTACGACGAGTTCAAGGCCAACGGTCTCGACCCGCGCATCGCTCAATGCAACATCTCTTATAACACCAAGCAGGGCACGCTGCGCGGTCTGCACTATCAGGCGTCACCGTACGAAGAGGTGAAACTGGTGCGGTGCACGCAGGGCGCCATCTACGATGTCATCGCCGATCTGCGTCCGTCATCACCCAGCTTCAAGCGTTGGTTCGCGCTTGAATTAACCGCCGCTAATCGCCGTATGCTGTACGTGCCGCAAGGAGTCGCCCACGGGTTTATTACGCTGACGAACGATACCGAGGTTTGCTATCAGATGTCGCAAGTTTATTCACCCGATCATGCGCGCGGCGTCCGCTGGAACGATCCGGCGTTTGGCATCGTCTGGCCGGTGGCGGTCGTGCACATTTCCGAACGCGATCGCAGTTATGTCGATTTTTCCTAAGGTGTGATGATGGACAGCGCGCGCGTACCGGTAGGCCTTGAAATGCAGCAATTGATGGTCGAGCTGTTTCCCATCTGCCGCAGTATCAGCGGTGATGGTGTACGCGAGAGCTTGCGGTTGTTGCAGCAGCGCATACCGCTGGAAGTGCGTGAAGTACCGTCCGGCACGACGGTGTTCGATTGGACGGTGCCGAAAGAATGGAATATTCGCGACGCCTATATCAAGAACAGCAACGGCGAGCGGATCGTTGACTTTCGTCAATCGAACTTACACGTCGTCAGTTACAGTTGCCCGGTCAACAAGCGCATGCGCTTGTCGGAGTTGCGGCCGCATTTGCATAGCTTGCCCGACTATCCCGAATGGATTCCTTATCGCACGACCTATTACCGCGAAGACTGGGGCTTTTGCCTGAGCGACGCGTTGTTGCAATCGTTGGCCGACGACGAATACGAGGTAGTCATCGACTCGACGCTGGCGCCTGGGCATTTGACCTACGGTGAGTATTTCGTGCCGGGCGAGCTCGCCGACGAGTTGCTGATCTCGTGTCATATCTGTCACCCGTCGCTCGCCAACGATAATTTATCGGGCATGGTGTTAGCGACGCAGCTGGCCGCCTATGTCGCGGCGCAACCGCGGCGTTATTCGTATCGGTTTTTATTTATCCCCGGCACCATCGGTTCGATTACCTGGTTGGCGCAAAACGAAGATCGCGCCCAGCAGATCCAGCATGGTTTAGTGGTGACTTGCGTCGGCGATCACGGCGGTTTTACCTACAAGAAAAGCCGTCGCGGTAATGCCGTCATCGATCGCGCCGCCATGCATGTGTTGAAGCACAGTGGCCATGCTTTCGTTGTGCAAGGTTTCTTTCCTTACGGTTATGACGAGCGCCAGTATTGTTCGCCCGGCTTCGATCTGCCGGTCGGTTGCTTGATGCGTTCGCCGCACGGTTCATTTCCAGAGTATCACACGTCAGCCGACGATCTCAGTTTTGTCCGGCCACAGCATCTCGAAGAATCGTTCGCGGTGTATCGCCGCATCGTTGAGTTGCTGGAGCGCAATGTGACTTATGTCACAACCAACCCGAAATGCGAGCCGCAGCTCGGCAAGCGTGGTCTGTATAAGGCTATCGGCGGCGACAATCACGATTCATCGAGGCAGATGGCCATGTTGTGGGTTCTGAATCTGGCCGACGGCAAGCACTCGCTGCTCGATATGGCAGAGCGCTCCGGTGTGGAGTTTGATTTATTGCAATCGGTCGCTGCTGTGCTCGCGCAGGCCGGTTTGCTGATCGAGCAGTCGCCGGCCGATGCCGCGGCGACGGCGTCAGGCTTTGTACGCCGGGCGCACGTGGATGTCGGTGACTTCGGCAGTTCGAGGTAATTGCAGCGCGCTCATAACCAGCGCGGCAACATCACCGGGTTGCAATAGAGTGTCAGGTTGGAAGGATTTGCCGAAAGCATCGTGCAGTTTTTGCTGCATTGCCGTAGCGGTGTTACCGGGAAATACGCTCAGCACACGCACGCCATCGGCATTGAGCTCGGCGCGCAAGGTATCGGCGATCGCTTTGAGCGCGTGTTTGCTGGCCGCATAGGCGCCGACGCCTTCTTTAATGCGTACGCCGACGCTGGAATTGATGAAGACGATTTGTCCGCGCGATTGTTTTAATTGTGGTAGCAATGCCTGAGTCAGAAAGAGCGGTGCCCGAACGTTGACGCGGTAATGGCGATCGAAATCATCGGCGGTAGTGGCCTCCAGCAGTGCCGGTATGATTACGCCGGCGCTGTGGACTAATATATCGAGCCGGCCATATTGACGAACTACGGCGTCGCGCGCCTGCCGTAGATCGGTATCGATCGACAGGTCGCAGACGAGCGCTGTGTGCGAGCTGCCGAGACGACGTTGTGCCGTTTCCAGCGGCGCCATCTGGCGGCCGGCGAGAATGACATTGGCGCCGTTGGCCGCCAAACCTTCGGCGATAGCGAGGCCGATGCCGCCGGCGGCACCAGTAACGAGGGCAATTTGGCTTTTTAATGAGGTCATTCTAATAGCAATAAGTTGTTTCCCTCGGGGGAGGGAGTATGCACTCTGGGATGTTATTTGATCGGAAGGCTATCTGCTGCACCTTTTCGCTGTCAACGCGCGTGCGGTAGGATTTGTGTGGAGGCGGTCATGAAGTTAAGCGTCGTTATTGCCTGCTATAACGCCGAGACTACCATCGCCGAACAGCTGGAAGCGTTGGCGCAGCAACGTTGGTCGGAACCGTGGGAAGTCATCGTCGTCAACAATCGTTCGACCGATCGATCGACAGCGATTGCAGAGAGCTATCGACAGCGTTTACCGAACTTGCGGGTCGTTGATGCGCTTGCTAAACAAGGTGCGGCCTATGCGATGAACGTCGGTGTGGGCGCTGCTACCAGTCAGTTCATCGCGTTTTGTGACGCTGATGATGTCGTTGCCGACGGGTGGGTGGCGGCGATGGGGCAGGCGTTGCAGCAATACGCGTTTGTCTCCGGTCCGTTCGAGATCCACCGCCTCAATCAATCCCCGCTGGCACGCAGCCGACGCAATCCGCAGCCGACCGGTATCCAGCAATACACCCATCCGCCGTTCTTGCCGCATGCCGGCTGCGGCAACATGGGCGTGCAGCGGGCGGCGTTTGACTCCGTCAATGGTTTCGATGAATCGATGTTGGCGTTGTTCGATACCGATTTTTGCTGGCGGTTGCAGCTGCGCGGTATACCACTGACACCGGTTGCCGATGCCGTTCTTCACGTTCGCTATCGTGACTCCGTCGGTCGCTTGTTGCGGCAGGCGTGTCATTACGCGGAGCACAATGTGTTGCTTTATAAACGTTACCGGCCGCTCGGGATGCCTAAGCTCGACGTCAAAAGCGGCATTCGTGCGTGGATCGACCTGATTCGGGCTGCGCCGGATTTGCTGCACGAGGAGACTCGCGCACGCTATCTGTGGGACTTGGGTTGGCGCACCGGTCGGATTTATGGGTCGATAAAGTATCGAGTATTGTCGCTTTAAACTCGTGCTGGCCGTGTTTTTTACCTGCAATTCGCTTCTTCCGCTAGTATGTTTCTATCCGCATCATCCCCGAGTGGCCTATAGTGAAGACACGGAGAGTCTTCGCCAGGCTTAGTCGGTATAAATGTCGAAGGCTGTGGTGGGTGACGTAAAAAGGGTCACAAGTGGGCCGCATTGACCCTTGGGAATTTTAAGAAAGTGATGATAATGACGATCATGAAAAATTTATTGCGTGTGGAACCTCCCATCGCTTTACCTCCATGCCAACAGATACCTGATATAGGTTCCCCGGCAAACATCGATCGTGGCGGTCGCCCATCCGGCGTAAAAAGAATTTTACGGCGCATGATCGTCAAGCTGTTCCGGCGTGTCTACGACGCCAGCGAGCGTTTAGTATTGGCAGACCTGCCGGAGTTTGCTAATCAACCGGCGCGACTGAATATCGAATTACCGCGACGTATCGCCAATCCGCATTGCATAACCATCGGCGACGACGTACATATCGGTCCCGGTGCGTTATTGATTGCGCAGTTGCGTTATCCCTCGAGTGTCATGCAGCATCCGAACCAACCAGTCCCATTGCAATTCTTCCAGCCAAAAATCGTCATTGGTGATCGTGTGACATCGACCGGATTGTTGACGATTACCGCCATGTGTTCGGTGACGATCGAAGACGACGTTATGTTCGCATCAAACGTGTTGGTGTCGGATGGCATGCACGGTTTTAAAACGGCCAATCAGCCATACAAGTATCAGCCGATGTGGAAGATCGAGCCGATCGTCATCGGTCGCGGGAGTTGGATTGGACAGAATGTAGTGGTGATGCCGGGCGTCACACTTGGCGAGCAGGTCATCGTCGGCGCCAACAGTGTTGTCACTAAAGACGTTCCAGCTCGCACGATCGTTGCCGGCACGCCGGCGCGCATCATCAAGCGTTGGGACGAGTTGCGACAGGATTGGATCGAAGTATCGAACGAAACGCCGACTATTTTTAAGTGATGTCTGTTGCTTTGCGTTTAGACCATTGCCATCGGGCTACTTGTGACTGAATCCAGAACTGCCCTTAGGTAGATCTCTCCGAAATCCCTGACTCGCTGACTCGGCGATTCTTCGTAGTCATTTTGCTACCATCGTTCCACGTTGAAGGCATCGCGCGTATTTCGTGGCGCGCTCGCTGAACTGTCGACGAGTGTCGCAACGAATGGAGTCGTGACGATGATGGAAGGCATTCGGTCGGAATTTTTGTTTAGCGGGCAGTACGTGCTTGGACCGAAGTGCTTGGATAGTTTGCCGGAATGGTCGCGTTATCATCTGACCGGCGGTCTCTGGCTGATGACGCACCCAACGCTTCCGGTCGCGCAGGTGTACGAAGGAACGCGGTCGATCAGCCTTATCGGTTTCATCGTCGATCCGGCAGAGCCGGATGCCGATGACGTGCATATCCTCGCGCGGCTAATACGGGGGTGTTATTCGATCCGTGAGTTGACTCGACGCACCGCCGGTTTAGGCGGACGTTGGTTGTTGATCGCTGCCTGTGACGATGGACTCTTTTTATTCCACGACGCGCTCGGTTTGCGGCAGGCGTTCTATACGGAATCTGGCAGTGACGTCGACGGCATTTGGGTGGTATCGCAGCCGGGTTTAGCGATCGACCTGTTGAAGTTGCCGCTGAATGAATCGGCGTTGCATTTTTTAGATTCATACGAGTTTCGTTCGCATCCCGAATACCGCTGGCCGGGCGCCAGTACGCCGGTAAAAGGGCTGCGCCACTTGTTGCCCAATCATTATTTGAACCTGCACAGTGGCACCGTCCGTCGCTATTGGCCGGAGGCTGAGCTGGCGGAGATAACGGCGGACGAGGCGGTCGAGCGCGGTTCGGCATTATTGGCCGGTGGCATGCGCGCAGTTGCCGCCCGCTTCGAGTTGGTGCTCTCTATTACCGCCGGTGGCGATAGCCGCTTGGTATTGGCGGCGGCGTGCGCCATCAAAGACCGTATTCGTTGCGCCACGGTCAGGCAAGCGCGGATGGCGGATGCCAATGCCGATTTAGTCGTACCGACGCGGCTACTCGCCAAGCTCGGTGTACGCCACGACGTCGTTCGCGCGAATGCGAGTATGTCGCCGGAATTCAGCTGGTTGTTCAAGCGCAGTAACTTCTTGGCGCACGACATTTACGGCGCCGACGCTGAAGCGATCCTCGCCCAATTTGGTCGCGAGAAAGTCACGGTTACCGGCAGTGGTGCGGAAGTTGGCCGCTGCTCGTTTCGGTCGGAATTACCGCTGCTACGTGCGTCGCATATCCGTGCCGAGTATTTGGCGCAGTGTCAGCGTATGGGGCAACACCCGTACGCGGTGCGTTGCTTCGAGGAGTGGATGGAAGATGCCCGCGATCGCGGCAACGTTCCGCTGCTGGACTTATTCGAGTGGGAGCAGGGGCATGGCAACTGGTTGGCGATGACGCAGCTCGAATTCGACATCGCTTGGCGAGACATCTACACACCGTTCAACTGCCGGTCATTGTTAGCACTATTTCTGTCGGTCGATGAACGCTTTCGCCGACGTCCGGACTATGCATTGTTCAAACGCATGACTAAAACACTATGGCCGGAAGTATTGAGCGAACCGATCAATCCGGAGGGTGATCGGCGCAAACTTCGACGCTGGGTCGGCATGCTCCATGGCACTTGGCGGCTACACGGGCCTACCTCGTGATGCACGCGTTGCTGCGGCGAATGGCGCTGCTGCGATGGGCAGTGCGCTCGGGGTATCGGCTAATGCAGCAGTTGCGCTATGAGGTTTGGATTATCGATGGGCGCGAACGTGACAGCGGTGCGCCGTTAACGCTGCTATTCAGTGGTCAGCTGGAGAATAAGCATTATTTAACCCATTCCGTGTATGTTGGCTCATCGCGCGCATTTCTCAGCGACGGCGTGCTCGGCTATAAGCACAAGTGGGGTATGCGGCTGCTCGAGGGATCGGGTCGGTGGTTTGCTTTAACGATCGCGCATAACAGCGTCGCGGTCAGTGCCTTCCTGGCGCGTAATCCGTTTATTTTCGATGTCGGCGGCCGGCGTTACGGCGCGGCCTTTGTCGATCATGAATCATCACCGATACTAACCGAACAAGTGGCGGCGCTGAATTTGCGCGGCTTGGACGGCGTGGTTATTTTTCGTTCGGTGCCGAATCACGGTTGGCAGGCGGCGAGTTTCTATAACGGACAGTCGCAAGCGGTAAAGGCATAGGAGACAAATACATTAATTATATTGTGGCAATATCCCGCCGGATCACTGCTTTTGTTGGCGAGCAAGAGGAACATCCCTGGGTAAGCCCACACTAAAACCGCCGTTCATAACTCGGCTGTTTTTGGCAGAATAGGCCAAACGCAGTTTAACGATAATTACGGAGTAAAAAATATGGACGGGAGGTCGAGCGTGGTCGACGCGGCGGGTAGTACGGGCGGTCTTCTTGTTCGCGATTTGTTGCGGCAAAGTTGCAAGTTGTTGCGACGAAGCCGATGGATGATGTTGCGAGCATAGGAGGATCTATGAACTCAGCACCATGGGTGACTATTGGTATTCCTACTTACAATCGCGCGGCGACGTATCTTCGTCCCTGCTTAGAAAGCGCGCTTCTACAAACTTACAGCGATATCGAAATTATCGTCGCTGACAACGGTTCGACCGATGATACCCAAGCGGTTGTTCGCGGCTATCGCGATCCGCGGATTCGGTATTTCCGTCAGCCGGTCAATATTGTGCCGAACGAGAATTTTAATTTTTGTCTGCGTCAGGCACGCGGAACCTATTTCTTGCTGCTATTAGACGACGAATTCATCGATACTGATTTCGTTCAATATTGTTTAGGGGCCACCGCCGGTTGTAGCGACTTCGGTCTTATTCGCACTGGTTTTCGTACGGTTAATGCCCAGGGCGCAACCATTGAGCAACGATTGAATCTCAATGACAAACCGTTGCTAACGAATCTATTCCTTTCCTGGGTCGCTGGCCGGACGGCGTTGTATCTATGCAATACGTTATTTAATCGCGCCGCTTTGATGGAGATCGGCGGATTTCAATCGCGGCACAATCTGTTTCAGGACGTCATCGCCCAAGTGAAAATTGCTGCACGCATGCCATGGGTCGATATTGCGCCAGTGATGGCAGCGACGCGCCGGCATCGCGGCCAATTTACGCATTATGCGAAGGTTCAGTCGTGGTGTGAGGATTCGCTCGAGCTGCTGAATCTGATGTGTGAGGTCGCCGAAGACCAGAAGCCGCGCGTGCGCGACCTCGGTGAGAAATTCTTCGCTAATATTTGCTATCACCGTGCCAACGCAATACGTTCGCCGATCGAGCGGGCACGCGCTTATGCCACGGTCTATAGCATGTTTGATCGACGCCATACATTGCCTTGGCGTATGGCTTGGACCAGCACAGCGGCTTACCGCTCGTTGCGCGATCTCAAGCGGTGGTTACTGCACTTACCCGCATGGGCCGACTGATTATTCATTATGGAAAATTCAACGCAAGGAATGCGGTTAAGGATCGCTTACATCGTCAGTTCATTCCCGACGGTGTCGGAGACCTTTGTGGTACATCAAGTAGTCGGTATGACTGAACGTGGTCATGAGGTCGATATTTACGTAACAGATGACAGTCCCATCGACGCGATTCCGACGGAGGTCGTACGTCACCGGCTAATGGCGCGTACGCGTCGGATCAGTGCGTCATCGAATCGAGTGTTCGGTTTTTTACAGCTGCTCGGTCTGATGGTATTTGTTGGTTGGCGTGCACCGGCGGTGATAGCGCGTATTTTCGGTCGCGCGCGTGGCAACGGTTGGGTAGGTGTGCCACGGCTGTTGTATGCCGGGTTGTGCTTGATCCGCCGTGGTCAGCCGAGCTACGACGTGGTGCATGCGCAATTCGGTACCTACGGCCTGTTGGCGCAGAACTTGGTGGATGTGGGTGCGTGCAGTGGCGCGGTCGTTACCTCATTTCGTGGTTACGACCTCGGTAAGGCGTTGGCGGGTTATCACACGGCTTATCGACAGCTGTTCGAAAGCGGTGCGCTGTTTTTGCCGGTAAGTAAGGCGTTGGCGCGGCGTTTGGTCGATGCTGGCTGCGACCCGTCGAAAATCCAGGTGCATTACTCGGGGATCGACTGCCGTTATCCGCCGAAATCGGCTGACGCGGCGCCGGTCGGCGAGGTGCACGTCGTTAGCGTTGCCCGGCTGGTGGAAAAGAAGGGCATCCAGTACGCCATCGATGCGGTAGCTCGGGCTCGCGCTGCCGGTCGGTGGCTACGGTATACGGTAGTTGGCGATGGCCCGCTATGCGCGGAATTACATCAGTTGATTCGTGCGCGCGGTGTAGCGAGGCATGTTCACTTGATTGGTGCGCAGTCGAACCTCGAGGTTCTGCGTTTACTGTTGACGGCGCATATTTTCTTGGCGCCGAGCGTAACCGCGGCCGACGGTGACGAAGAGGGTATTCCGGTGGTGCTGTTGGAAGCGATGGCCATGGGGTTGCCAGCACTGAGTACGACCCATGGCGGCATTCCCGAGCTGGTCGAGCATGACATTACCGGTTGGCTGGTTCCCGAGCGTGATGTCGATGCATTGGCTCAACGGTTGATCGAGTTGATCGATCAACCGTCCTTGCGCGCGTCGATGGGTCGGGCAGCGCGGGCACGAGTCGAACGTGACTTCGATATTGAACGTTCGAACGACAAGTTGGTGGCCTTGTATTGCCGAGCAGCGAACAAGTCCGCGGACATTATGAAAGCACGCAATGCACGCGCGTTATTGCTGACACAAAAATTTGCTAGGGAGGAATCCAGTGCGTGAGTTCGTGTTTTTATTATTTCGTATAACCGGATTACCGCTGTTGCTGCGCGAGTTGGTGCAGCGCCGGCGCGTGTCGATCCTGTGTTATCACGATCCGCGGCCGGAGGTGTTGGAAGCGCATGTCCGTTATCTGCGGCGACATTACTCCATCATTTCGTTGCGCCAATATCTCGATTGGCGCCGGCAGCCGACGACGCCATTGCCGCCGAAACCGTTGATATTGACCTTGGATGACGGCCATCGTGCGAATTATCTGTTGCGCGGTATTTTTCGGCGCCATAAGTTGCCGGCGACGATTTTCCTATGCAGCGAGATCGCCGGTACCTGGCGTCATTTTTGGTGGAAGGCGGCGACCTCGGCCGAGGTGCGCGAACAACTAAAACGCGTGCCGGACAGCGAGCGCCATCGATTGCTAGCCGAGACCGGCTTCACCGAACAGAAGCAGTATCCGGAGCGACAAGCGTTATCGTTGCGCGAGATCAAGGCGTTGAAACCGTTGATCGATTTTCAAAGTCATACTCGGTTCCATCCGTTGTTGCCGCGTTGCAGCGACGAACGTGTTGCCGAAGAAATCCAACTGTCGAAGACCGAGCTCGAGGATCGTTTTGGCTTACGCATCTACGCGCTTGCCTATCCAAACGGCGACTACACCGACCGCGAAGCGGAGTGCGCGCAGCG
Source organism: Gammaproteobacteria bacterium (assembly GCA_016199745.1). Taxonomy (NCBI): domain Bacteria; kingdom Pseudomonadati; phylum Pseudomonadota; class Gammaproteobacteria; species Gammaproteobacteria bacterium. Next base: position 114,703 of record JACQFZ010000056.1, on the reverse strand, counting down.
CGCAGGTTATGAATGCGCGCTGACGATCGACGGCGGTTACAACACCGATACGACGGATGCATTTCGGCTACGGCGCATTCGCATGTCCGATACCGCCGGGTCGCATGAGCTGGCGGTAAAAAGCAGTGGTTTGTGGGGGTGGTGCGAGCGCTGGGCGGCGCGCATCGGTGATAGCGCATCGAGCGTTAACGAAGGAAAGCTGGAACATGTCCGTGCAAATATTGGATACCGCTGAGTCGATCGATCGGTCAGTCGCCGATTCGACGGAGTTACCGTTAGTTAGTGTCGTCATACCGACGCGTAATCGCTCGGCGTTATTGCAGCGCGCCATCAATAGTGTGTTGCAGCAGACGTACTCGAATCTGGAGATTCTCGTCGTTGATGACGCATCGACCGACGATACGCCGGCGATGGTTCAGTCTTTCAACGATGCCCGCATCCGCTATTTGCGGCACGAAAAAAACAAAGGCGGATCGGCGACGCGTAATACCGGTATACGTGCCGCCGCTGGAAAGCACATCGCCTTTCTCGACGACGACGACGAGTGGGAGCCGACCAAAGCAGCGGAGCAGGCACAGGCGCTGGTGCAGTACGACGCCGTGCTTTGCAAGTACCGCATGAATGTCGGTATCAGTCGTGAGAGCGAACAGCACGATTGGAAGCCGGTGGTCGACGTCGACGAGCTGAAGCAGGGCTTCCTGCGTGGTGGCGGTACTAGTGCGCTAATGGTGCGGGCCGAGGTGGTTAAACAGACGTTGTTCGACGAAACGCTGCCGCGTTGCCAGGATTGGGACCTATGTATCCGCATCGCCCAGAAATACACCATCGGTTACCTACAAAAGCCGTTGGTTCGTTTCAATAACGGCGATCACGAACGTATTAGCAACAAGATCGGCCGGTTGACAGCGGAGCAGTTGGAGCAAGAGTTACGCATGTTGCATAAGCACAAGGAATTTTTCGGTGACCGTTGGTACCGAAAACATATGTGCCGCTTCATGCTTTACGGCATTCGCCATCGGACCGACAAGGTTCGCCATCTTCGTTATTTGGTCCGGCGCTGCGGTGTTCGCAGCGTATTAGAGGCCATGACCGGCCGCTTACTCGGCAGCATGCAGAGTTCGACTTAACCATGAACCCGACAAAAAAACCGAAACGCAAAATACCCATCGTCACCGTCATCATTCCGACCTACAAACGGGCGCAGCTCGTGCCACGCGCTATCGAGAGCGTGCGCCGCCAGAGCGTGGCCGATCTGGAGATCTTAGTTATCGACGATTGTTCGCCGGACGATACCGAGTCGGTTGTGCGCGCGATCGCCGACGAGCGTATCCGCTATATTCGACATTCGCAAAACCGCGGATTGCCGTCGGTGAGAAATACCGGTATTCGCGCCGCGCGCGGCAAGTACATCGCCTTTTTGGATGACGACGACGAGTGGCGCCAAGACAAGATCGAGAAGCAGCTCATTATGGCGCGCCAATACGATGCGGTACTGTGCGGCGCATTGGTTAACGGCACGCGTATCAAGCTACATCCGCGTGCGACCGTTACCCTCGACGATCTGCGTCGCGGCAACCCGTTCGATCCGTCGGGCTTGCTGGTCAAGACTCGCATTCTGAAAAAGGTGATGTTTGATGAACAATTACGGCAGGGCGAGGATTGGGACGCATTTATTCGTCTAGCGCAATGTTGTTCCATCGGCTATGTGGCGGAGCCGTTGGTGTTGTATAGCGACGGCGGTCACCAGCGCATGACCAACGAGGCTAAGCACAAAACCGGCCCCGAGCTGGAAACGCGTACCGCGATTTTAAAGAAGCACCGAAGTTTCTTCGGTAATTGGTGGTTCAGGTATTACTTCGCCGACACGCTAATGTCTTATCTGGATAAGCGTCGCAGCAAGCTGGCGATGGTCATTTATGCCGTTAAGCGTTGCGGTATTGCCGCGGTGCTGGCGGTAATGGGCCACAAGGTTTGGCGACATATACGGCAAGGTTGAGTCATTACGTTACCTCGCTGCTCGCCGAAAGGAATGGCGTTTTGATCGTCGTTTGGGATACTCGAGAAACGTTGGATAACAAATTAGGAATGTTTTTTCGAGATGAAAAAAACGGTTTTATTTATTTCGGGCTTCGTCGCTGACACTTACAGCGAGATCGAGGCGTCGTTCGTCGAGCTGTGCCAAAAACCGGATGCGGCGATCCAATACTTATGGTTGGTGCCGACCATGTCCTTTGGCGCAACCCGAGTATCGCATGCCGATAGCAAGCGTTGTTTGAGCGAACCGGTTTACGTGCCGCGATTGCGCGAGGCCGGAATTCCGTACATCGTCGGTGATATCCATAAGACCAATATCATCGCCAACTTTCTGTTGTTCCGCCGCTTGTTCAAGCAACATCGGATCGATGCACTGTATATGCATTTCGGCTTTGAGCGATTCTGGGCGGCGTTCTTCGGCAAGTTGTGGGGCAAGACGACGATATGGAACGCCCATTGGCATTCGTTGGGCACCCGTTTCATTTTCATCAAACGTTTCTTTTATTTGTTGTTCATCGATTATTTCATTTCAGTCTCCGGCTTCATTACGCGTACGTTGCCAAAAAAGAATCGGATATACACCATTGCGAATTCGATTCGGGCACATGCGGAGTCGTCGAGCGAAGACGAGCGGCGGCAGACGAGTCGCCGTCAGTTGGGATTACCGGCGACCGGCAAGGTTGTATTAATGGTGGCGGCGTTTACTCGGCAGAAACGCCACGCCTTGGCGCTGGAGATCTGCCGGGAAGTAGTACGGCGTAATGCCGAGATCACATTCGTTTTTCTCGGTGACGGCAGTGAGCGGGCGTCGATTGCCGGTCAGATCCACGAGGCCGGGTTGGATAAGCATTTCGTCATGCCGGGGTATGTAACGAATGTCGATGACTATTACGCAGCGGCTGATCTTTGCATCTTCACCGCGCTGAACGACGCCGCGCCGTATGCTGTGCTCGAAGCGATGAAGCATGGGCTGCCGGTGATCGCTTTCGCGACTGGTGGCCCGGCCGAAGTCATCGATGATGGGAAGGCCGGCGCCTTAATCCGCGAGGGTGACACCCCGGCGTTCTTGTCGACACTGACCGAATTGTTAAGTAATGACGCTCGGCGGCGGGAAATGGGTCGATACGCCGCTCGACTGATCCGCGAAAAATACAGCCGCGATGCGTGGATTGCGCAAGTAAACGCGGCCCTAAAAGAAATAGTAGGAGAAAGGTAATGCGTCAGGATTTTCTGGACACTCTGCATTGTCCGTATACCGGTTCGAGGTTCGTCGTCGGTGGCACTAGCGCCGCCGATGCTGCCGGTATCAAGTTCGGTTGGGTTACGAGCGAAGCCGGCGATTTTCCGATTATCGATGGCATTTTGCGGTTGCCGGTCGACGAGTTGCGGGCGCCGATCGTGCAATTGATTCGCGACGGCAAGTTGTCGGATGCCACCTCGACGGCGCTAGAGCTGCCGTACCCGGAGAAGACGGCGGTGGCAGTGAACCAACTGTTTCGTGCGGCTTATCGCACCGGTTTCAGTCCGGCGGCCGGCTTGCTCATGGCGCCCAAACGTCGACTCCAGCGTATCACTGCCGAAGGTAACGAGCCGTTGGCAACAATGGCGGCGCGCATCAAAACCGGTTTGTGGGCCGACTGGCAGGTGTATCGGTTTTCCATGCCGACGTTCTTACCGGTGTATCCGCTGTTGAACGTGTTGAAGACCGACGGACCGCTGTTGGATTTCGGTTGCGGCATGGGCCACGGCGCGTTCTTGATCTCGCGCATCGTACCGGCGCGGCAGATCGTTTGTGCCGATCATTCGTTCTTTTGCTTGTACATGGCGCGAAAATTCTTCGCCAGCGAGGCGTCGTTCGTTTGCCTCGATGGCGATTATCCGCTGCCGTTCTCGTCGAGCTATTTTGCCTCGGTGTTCTCGTCCGATGCAGTGCACTGCATGGATTCGAAATTGGCATTGACGCAGGAATTCCGGCGCGTGGCGCGTCACGAAGCTGTCCTTGTATTGGCGCATCTGCACAGCAAGTTGTCACCGCAGAGTTTCGGCAAGTCGTTGACGCCGGACGGTTACCGCCGCTTGTTCGACGGTGTGCCGCATCGATTAGTACCGGAAGACGTGATGGTTAAAGAATTCGTCGAGAACGGCAATCTCGATCTAGCGCGCGAATACACCAGTGCCGAGTTGAACCGGCCGGTGCCGGGTTTATCGTTAGTAGCGAGCCATGACGCGGCGGTATTCCGCCGTTACGACAGCCTGTGGAATCGCCAGGTAGCGCGCATGAAAAACCCGATCGTCAATCCGATTTACCGAACGACCGCGACGAATGGCGGTGCTCATCTGCAGAAGCGTTCGCCGGTAGTCAGTGCCGGGCACTTTTCGACCGATTACCTGCCGGAATCGATAACGTTGAACGGCGCCGGTTGGCCGGGCAACGGTGTCCGTGAGTTACAGCAGTCGCAGCCGGAGCGGTTCGCCGAGCTCGCACGGCAGTTCGTGCTGGTCGATGCGCCGGAACGGTTCGTTTAATTTGAGCGTGCGTCGTTAGCCATGTTTACCACTGCGTTATACAAACAAAGCCCGCTGTGGCTGCAAGAAGGACTGATATCGGTACGGGCGCGGGCGCGAATGCTGATGCGCGAAGGTTCACGCTTTCAACGTGTGCTGGCGGAGATTAGCGAGAGTCAATGGTATAACCCGCTGCAGTTGCAGCAATTGCAGCAGCAGAAATTGCGGGAGATCTTGTGCCATGCGGTGCGGCACGTTCCGTTTTATCGTCGTCGATTCGCCGAGCTCGGTCTGGATGAACGTGCCTTGAGCACTATCGAGGATCTGTCTGCCATTCCATGGCTCGATAAAGCGACCGTGGTTAGGGAAGGCAAAGAGCTGTTAGCGAAGAACACATTGTTCCCTGGGATAAAAATCAATACCAGTGGATCGACCGGATCGCCGTTGTGTCTTTTGCAAAACCCCGGTGCCGTCATCCGTGAAAACGCCTTCGTTTGGCGGCAGCTGCTGTGGGCCGGATTTCGCGTGGGCGATCGGCGCGCTTGGATTCGCGGCGATATGGTGGTGCCGTTCAAGCAGAGCGAGGGTCCGTTCTGGCGCGAGAACGCGGCCGAGAACATGTTGATGATGTCGTCGTATCACCTGCGCGAGAGTACGGCGTTGTCGTATATCGCGGCGCTCGAGCAGTTCGATCCAGTATTAATCCAGGCGTACCCGTCATCGATCGCTTACTTAGCCCGATTTTTGCAAGCGACCGGGCGATCCTATGGTGGTCGCCGGCTGCGTGCGGTCGTCACCAGCTCGGAGAATTTGACCGAGGCGGATCGTACGTTGATCGAGCAGTGCTTGCGTTGCCGTGTGTACGACCATTACGGCAACGGTGAGCGAGTCGCACTGATCCAGACGTGCGAGGTAGGAAATTACCATCTCGCCAGCGACTATGCCTGGACCGAGCTCGTGCCCACAGAAAATGGCCGCTACGAGCTCGTCGGTACCGGCTTCAACAATTTATTGATGCCATTGATTCGTTATCGCACGCGCGACACGGTGGAGGTCGAGCTTGAGGCGTCGGCTTGTGCCTGCGGACGCCGGTTGCCGCGCATAAAGCGCGTGCTCGGCCGCGCCGATGATTACCTGAAGACCGCCGATGGTCGTGCCATTGGTCGGATCGATCATATCTTCAAAGGCATACAAGGAATTGTCGAGGCGCAGTTAGTCCAATCGAGCCTCGGCGAGGTAACGGTGAAGGTGGTGCCGCTCAATAAAATGCCGGTGGCCGAGCAGAACAAATTAATTACCAATGCTAAGGCTCGGTTGGGTGAATCGATGCGCATCAACATCGAAATGGTCGATGCCATCCCGCGCGGCGCGAACGGCAAATTTCGCGCTGTCATCTGTACTGTGTAATCGAGGATGACGGGATGATGGAATTATTTTTAGTCAAAATCGTCGCATTGTTGCGGCCGATCGCGTCGATCGAATACGGCCAGCAGAATCTATTCGACTTGGCGGGAATAGGGCTGTTCGTATTGTTAGCGGTCGTGTTTCTAACGACGGCTGCCAATCGACGTACGCTTTCGCTCAGTTCCGTCGATCTATTGATAGTCGCGTTTGCCGTTTGGTGCCTGACGTGCTATCTCGCGTACGTTGAAGAGGCGCGCATTCGGGATGTTGCCAAGCTGCTGATCCCGTTGTTTTCCTACTCGATCGTAAAAAACGTTATCACTCGTCGTGACGACTATCAGTCGATGTTGCTATGGATGGTCGTGGGTTTCGCCGTGCCTATCATCGCTAGCACGGTGCTCATCCTCACCGGCAGGGGCGTCGATTATGTCAGTTTCTGGACCGGTGTTTCGCGCTGGTCTGGTGCGTACTATGGCTCGCACAGTCTCGGCCATAGCATGGTGTTTTTTTTGTTCGTGCTCGTGCTTTACCGCTCTATGTTGCGGGAGAAAGCGGCGTCGATTCGGGCCTATGGCATCAAGAATGTAGCGCTACTGGGTATTGGCGCACTGGCGCTTTTCTGCCTTTATATGAGCCAAACGCGGTCGGCGATATTGGGACTGATTATTTTTTCGCTGATTTATCTGTTCTTCGTCAACCGTCGCCTTTTGATTCTCGGGGGCGCCGCTGGCGCGGTCATTGCCGTATTGCTTCTGCCCAAATGGTTGCCGGCATTGCTGCCCGATATCATCCTGCTGCAACAGGGCAAGATCGAAACCAGCGAGCTTGGGTCCGGTCGTCCGCAATATTGGCACCATAATTTTGAAATCTTTCTCGGTTTGCCACTCGATAAGAAGATCGCCGGCGTCGGTATCGGCAACAAGTCGCAGACCATGCACGTGCGCGAGAACGAAGTGCTGGATAGCCATAACGATTGGCTCGATCTATTGATGCAGACCGGCATTATCGGCTTTCTTATTTATGGCACGTTGCAGGTGCTGATCTTGCGAGCAATTTTGCGCGTTGCGGATAAAGAGCGCTATTTCTTCTTGGCCGTGTTTATCGCAGCTAGCATTATGATGTTTGTCAGTAACAGTTACATTTATCGCATTGCCGTTTGCCAGACGTATTACATGATGATGGCGTTCATCGAGATGCGTCGTACCCGCACAGAGCCGAGCGTGGAGCCGATACCGGAATCGCCGCCACCGCCACCGCCGCGATCGCCGTTGGTCATCCGGCCGGTGCGCCCGCGCGCCAAGCTGAACGCTTAATGTCGTCGACGCCAGCTATGGCCGTGCACGGGAAACGGCGCATCGTCATGCTCGGCACCTCACCGCACACGAGGGGCGGTATCGCTGCTGTACTCAACAGTTACACCGCCGCCGGTCTAACGGAACGCTGGCCACTGGTGCATTTGCCGACACATCAGGACGGTAATGCTCGACAAAAGGCGCTGACCGCTGCGACCGCGCTTGGGCGCTTCGTCGGGTTGTTGCTGCGCCGTCGGGTGTTGTTGGTACACGTGCATTCCGCGTCCAACGCCAGCTTTTGGCGCAAGTCGGTCTTTATCGCGCTCGCTTACGTTGCTCGCCGGCCGATTCTGTTCCATTTGCACGGCGGTGGCTTCATCGATTTCTTCGAACGTTCTCCGCCTCCGCGTCAACGTGCCATTCGCTTCGTGCTGGATCGTGTGTCGCACATTATTGTGTTGACCGAAGAGTGGCGCCGGCGGTTAGTGCGGGTCACCATAAATCCGAACGTTTCGGTGATCGCTAATCCGGTCAATGCGCAACCGCTGTTAGCGATCGACCGTCGTCGCCACCCGGAAAATGTCGTTTTATTTCTCGGTCGGTTCGATCGTGACAAGGGGATTTATGATCTTATCGACGCCGTCGCTGTGCTTGCAAACGAGTTTCCATTGCTACGGCTTCGCTTTGTCGGCGATGGCGAAACAGCGCCGTTGCAACGTTATGCCGTCGACAAGGGCGTCGGCGATCGTATCGAGCTGTGCGGCTGGGTAAGTGGCGACGCAAAAGTTGCCGTGTTAGCCGAGGCATCGATATGGGCGTTACCTTCTTATATCGAAGGGATGCCGATGGGGTTGTTGGAAGCGATGGCTGCCGGCTTGCCGGTCGTTGCCAGTCGTGTCGGTGGTATTCCGGAAGTGGTCGACGACGGCGTGCAGGGGTTGTTAATTCAGCCCGGCGATGTGGAAGGGCTCACGCGCGCGTTGCGACAGCTGCTGCACGATCCTTTGCGGCGGGGGCGAATGGGGCAGGCGGCGCGCCTGCGCATACGCCAACGATATGCGGCGGACATCGTGTTGCCGCAGGTGGAAGTGTTGTATCGGGAGTTGACGAATCCGTTGAAGGACATCAGAAACGCGACTCCCGCGCTGGGTGATACCAGGCGGGAGTAGCGGTTAGTTCGAGCTGACTCACTCAGTCGTCGGCGATACCAATGCCGGTGCGGGTGGCATAGGTCGCTGGGCAGGCGAAGGCTTCGGTTGCATCTGAATGGACCCGTGCATACGGAATCACGAAGCTCTCCGGTCCGGTGCGGAGCCGGCGTTTGAACTCGTATGGGCCGCGGATCGCCTGCAGACGGACACTGCCGTCGGTCATTGTGCAGCCTAGGCTCGTGCAATAAGCCGGTGTCGACCCTGCACTCGTTCCCGCCGTCACCACCTTGTAGAGATAGCAAGCTGAGTTGGTCGTCGCGGTGCAGGTACTGGCCGCAGCGGTGCGCACAATATCTCCCGCTTGGTAGGCAGTACCACCGGTTGCCGTTTTGACGGTAAGCGATACGAGTGAGCTTTCGCCGCTGGTAGGTGTACCGTAGTACGCGTTGTTATTGACTTGGGTCGTGGTGCTATAAGCGCCGGACTTAGCATTGCTGGCAACGATGGCGTTACAACGCAAGTCGTTGCTCTCTTCAGGTCCGACCGACGACCAGCCTTGCGGACCGGTGGCATCGATGATCGTGTTCAAGTAGACCTCGGTCTTAGAGAAGTTCTCGAACAAGAATGCGCCGGAGCCGAACGAGGGATTATATCGCCTGAATTTGTACAGCACGTTACCGACGATGCTGACGTTGTTGTTACGCGTCGCCGTACCGTAGCCAGTGCCGGTAATGCCGTGCTGCGCGTCCATAATGATGTTGTTTTGAATCACCATCCAGTCGGTACCCGGTGTGCCGCCAGCGGGGCCGCCTACGCTCATGGAGATACTCTGACCCTCGGCGCCACCGCCGCAGCACGCGGCTGTGTCAGATGGTCGCAGACCCCAGATGCGGTTCTGCACTACCAGCACCGGCTGCGTCGACGTCTGCGAGCCGGCCTTGAACGCTATGCCATTTTCCGCTTTGGAGCAGGGGCCGTTCGGGTTGTCGTTGCCGTGGCAGTCGGTATAGAACGACGTCGTTAAATAAACGTCGTTGTTCTCGATGACACCACCCGGTACCGGCGCGTTTTCCTCGACCGAAATTTGTTTCGTGCAGTTATAGATTTCGTTGTTGACCACCCAAAGGTTGGATGCACCTTGAATATCGACGCAGCCGGCATCATCGCCGGGTTCGACGTGACCGTTACGCACCACCGAGTTTTGAAGCACATTGGAATTGTTCGACAGATCGCCGAGGCGGATGATGCCCCAGGTACCGCCACCGCCGCCTTCGGCCAGAATGCGATTGAAAATGTTATTGGTGGTGTTTGTGCCCTTCGCGGTTTGCACCGATGGGCCAATTTCAGTGCCGGCAACGGTCAAGCGATGGACGAGCCAATAGCGGGCATCTTTAAGCTCGAGGCGAATGAGCTTCGCCTGCGTGCTGCCTTGTGCCCATGGCTCGTTGTTGTCGTCGCCGGAGCGATAGTAACGTAGCACCTTGCGTTCAGTCGCTGTACCGGAGAAATTCAGCACCAATGGACCTTTGGCGCGATGATCGCCGGCTTCGATACAGAAATAACGGCTGCCGGTATTGCGGGTGATTTTGTCCCAATTACTATCGGCAGTCGTAACAGTTTGTTGGCAAGCCGCGCTAGTGAGCGCTTGGATATCGACATTACAAAAGGCGCCGCCGGCGCGGCATTCGTACTTCGCAACGTAGCCGTTTTGATCGGCCGCTTCGCTAAAAGAGGCGCCGAACGCAAGCAGTAGAGCAGTAGTGCATCGGAGAAAACGCATTCCGTGGGTTTCCCAATTTGGACGTAGTTACCGACAGATTATGGTTGGCGGCTGGATAGCTTCAACGAAAGTCAGACATTAGCGATCGCTGAGTCGATAAGCGGGTCGATAGTCCGACAGCATTCCCGTTTTTTCTAATTAAGCCGCACATTCTTGCGTAAACGCAATCCATACACCTTCCCGATGGATGGGTGAGTGGTACGGAAGTGCGGTCGCCGCAAAACTTATATTCCTTCGTTAATAGTAGGGATGTTTCACCCTGTTCCGTCCGTCGATTTAATTTTCCGGTTTAGCGGTATGCTGCGCCGCGCGGATAGATGGTCGTTAATTATCACCGCGATATGAACATCGGAGATTCGATAATGCAACAACGGCGGATGTCGCGCTATGACAGCTCGACGGGTGGTCGTTTATGAGCCACTCATCCATTCTGCTGGCCAAGCGGCTGGCAGGTGAGCTCGAGCCATGGACAGGTTGGTTAGCAAGCCTAAAAACGCCTGGCTATTCGGATGATCCGAATGTCGTTGGCATGGGTGAGGGGATTTATACCGCCGATGATTGGTCGCGTACTCGTCGTCAAGGATTAGCATCGTTCGGCACCGACGGTACGCAGTTCGACAGTGACGACAACTACCTGCGCTACATCTTCAGCTCGGAAGGAATGAATGTTGTTGCCGCAATATCGCTCGCGCGTGTATTTGATTTCAATCGTTACCGTTCCATTTTTGAAATTGGCTGCGGTGACATGTCGCAGGCTTATGTGTTGCATCGGTTATATCCGCAAAAGCGTTACGTAGCCACCGATCTTGATCCGTATGTGATCGATCGTTGTTCACGATTGTCGGTGCTTGCCGGGATCGAGAAGAGTGCGCTCAATGTGCTTGCGATCGACGAGGGAGCCGCTCCATTCGCCGGCTTCGATCTGCTGATGAGCTGGGGCATGGAATACGCACTGGACGACACGCAATTGTTGCGCTTGTTGAAGCTTGTTCGGCGGCATCGTGTACCGTATTTAATGTGCTCAGCAACGGCGCTGGGACTTGGCAAGTATGTGCGGCATTTGCTGTTCAGTTCGAAGCGCAAACGTCTGTTGAACGAGCGACGTCTCCGGTTCTCCGGTTGGGAACGGTCAGTGCGCCATTTCTCGCAGCTCGCGCGCACGGCCGATTTGCGCTTGAAAGTGATCGGCCGGTTCGGCTTTCACTTCTGCATGCTGTATGAGCCAGCGAGCTAATGACATCGTTGCTTGCATGGCAATGGTTGCCATACCTGCAATAGTCATATGCCACTCGTGGTCGACGATGGACAAACGAAACAGCGTGTTCCACACTCCAGCGGAGTCGATAGCAATCGATGATTAAAACTAAATGGTCGAGGCGATGGATTCGCCGCGATGTTACGTCAACTAAAACAGTCGTTAATAAAAATAAAGGCGGGGGTGCGGTAAGGAGTGCCGCTGATTCAATGGAGCTAAAATCTTCCGCGTTCTTATGCGCGCGATGCGCATGGAGCGAGCGATGAGTACCGGCGCGTCCGCAGGTTCGGTCGGCTGGTATTGGAATCGCTTGCGCTGTATGTCTGTGCCTGAAGTCGCTTATCGTCTGCAACAAAAACTCAGTGCACAGGTGCAACAGATCGGCGTGGCGACGGCGCAGTCGGTACCAGCGCCCGAGATTCGCCCGGTATCGGCGTTTATGGCGGTCGATGCCGTGGTTGTGCCAGATCGTTATGTTGCCGCGGCCGATCGGATACTTGCCGGTCATCTGACGGTTTTCGATTGTGAATACACTTATCGCGACGTGCCGGAGTGGAATCGTGATCCCAAGAGTCATCGGGTCGCGCCGCTGGCATTCGGAAAAACGCTCGATTATCGCGATGAGCTGCAGGTTGGCGATATCAAATATCTTTGGGAGCCGAACCGGCATTTGCACCTCGTGACGTTGGCGCAGGCTTATCGCCTGACGGCCGATCCGCGGTATTTGCGAGGCTTGCAGCGCCAGCTCGATTCTTGGTTTGCCCAGTGTCCGTATTTGCGCGGCCCTAATTGGACTAGCTCGTTGGAGTTAGCGATCCGGTTGATTAACTGGAGCTTGGCATGGCAACTCATCGGTTCGCCGCCGGAGCGGGAACGGCAGCCGGAATGGCAGGCGTTCGAGCAACGATGGCTGCAGGCGATTTATCGCCATCAGCATTTTATTCGCGGCCACTTTTCACGCTTTTCATCGGCCAACAATCATTTGATCGGCGAAGCCGCCGGCCTGTATATCGGCGCGACCACTTGGCCGTTTTGGCGGCAGACGCCGGAGTGGCGCGCTGCGGCGCGTCGTGAGTTGCTGCGTGAGACGCTGCAGCAAAACGGTGCCGACGGTGTGAACCGCGAGCAGGCGATTTCCTATCAGCAATTCGTTTTCGATTTCCAGCTGCTCGCTGGTTTAGCTGGGCGCAAGAACGGCGACGATTTTCCGATCGAGTACTGGCAGCGATTGGAAACCATGCTCGAATTCGTTGCGGCACTGATGGACGTTGGCGGCAATGTGCCCATGATCGGCGACGCCGATGACGGCTACGTGACGGCGTTGCCGCAAGTGTCGGAGTTCTGTCCCTATCGTTCGCTGTTGGCGACCGGCGCCTCGTTGTTCGAGCGAGGCGACTTCAAAACAAAGGCGGGTACGTTCGACGACAAAAGTCGCTGGCTGCTCGGTGAGGAGGGCGCGCAGACATTTAGGCGCGTGCCGGCGACATCGCCGGCGAGTACCTTGCCGCGGGCGTTCCCGGAGGGCGGCTATTACGTTCTTGGCAGCGATTTCGACACGGCGGAAGAGGTACGCATCGTTGCCGACGCTGGACCGCTTGGCTATCAGCGTATTGCTGCGCATGGTCATGCCGATGCGCTGGCGTTCACGTTATCGATCGGCGGCAATGAGTTTCTGATCGATCCGGGGACCTACGCTTACCATACCGAACGCAAGTGGCGCGATTACTTTCGTGGCACGGCGGCGCATAACACCGTGCGCATCGACGGTGCCGATCAATCGGTAATCGGCGGCAGTTTTCTCTGGACCCAGCATGCTGATGTCACTTGCGAATCATGGCAGCCGGGTGTCGATAACGACCGTTGGCGCGGTGCCCACACCGGTTATTGTCGGCTGACTGATCCCGTACGACATAAACGCGAGCTGGTGTTCGAGAAGCATCGCCGTTGTCTGCGACTCACCGACATTATCGAATGCAGTGGCCGTCATCGGGTCGAGCGCTTCTGGCATTTCGCCGAGGACGTCGCTGTGCAGCTCGACGATGAGGGTCGTGTGATCGCCGAACGGAACGGTCGGCGCTTGCTGCTGACACCTATCGACGCCGCGGTAACTGCCACGCTTTATCGTGGTGACAATGCACGGCCGGCAGGTTGGGTATCGCGCCGTTTCGGCGTCAAACAACCGACGACAACAGTGGTTTGGCAAAACCAGATCTCGGGCACGGTCCGCCTTAGCGTTACGCTCGAATGCTTGCTCGCGGCGCCGCGAGCTGAAGAGTCCAAGGAGTGGGATTTTTCAACAAATTCTTAGATTGGAGGATGGAATGAGCGCTGTACAGTCAATGGTGCAGGCCGCGCGGCGGCAGGCGCGCGCTAAGCGCGCTAGCGTTTTTCGCGAAGCGTTCACGCTCAGCTCGACGACACGTATTCTCGATATCGGTTCGGAAGACGGTTCGGCGGTGGCGGCGATGTTGGCCGGCACCGGCGCGCAACCGAATAACGTCTATATCGCCGATTCCGATCTCGGACGTCTGGAGGAAGGACACCGACGCTTCGGTTTCGTGCCGGTGGAAATGCCGGAATCCGGTCGGTTGCCGTTCGAGGATCGGTTCTTCGATATCGTGTATTGCTCGTCCGTAATCGAGCACGTCACGGTGCCTAAATCGGAGGTCTGGGCCATGCACGACGGCCAAGAATTTCAAAAGCGCGCGCATCGGCGCCAGCGCCAATTCGCTAATGAGATACGCCGGCTCGGCAAGCAATACTATGTGCAGACACCGGACAAGTGGTTTCCGGTCGAAAGCCATACGTGGTTGCCATTCGTAGGTTATTTGCCGCGCTCGATGCAACTCAAAGTGCTGGCGCTGAGCAACCGCTATTGGATAAAGCGGACTACGCCCGCTTGGAATTTACTCGGAACCAGTGATATGCGCGAGTTGTTCCCCGATGCCGAGATTCGACGCGAGCGTTTCATGGGGCTATCGAAATCAATTATGGCGATCAAATCCTGAACTATATAAGGAGTTTCCCTTAGTCGTTATCACCGCGCGCTTGTCATTACGGTGGCAAGCACCGTATTTCTTTGTTTCTTGCGGTCAGTAGGGTTTTTTCCCCACACTCTCTGTCGTCTCTATCCGCGCGTTATTTTCCCTTATGCTGTCGATTACTAAAAAGCAAAAATTAGAGCAGGTCATGAATATAAGATTTGGTGCATTGTGTTGCGCAGCTTGTCTCTTCTGTTGTTTCCACGGTCTTCCATCGAAATGACGATATTGCCGAGTATCGGTGTCATGTCGGCCCCGAGGGGTGATGGAGTTGTGAGGTCCGCCGAGGAGTAGCAGCAACGCGTTTAAGGGAATTGCGACATGCGAATTAGTATTTTTGGCTTAGGTTACGTCGGTGCGGTCTCGGCCGGTTGCTTTACAAAGAACGGTCACGAGGTGATCGGCGTCGACCCGACACGTGCAAAGGTCGAGCTTATCAACGAAGGGCGGTCGCCGATTATTGAGAAAGACATCGGCGCCTTGATTGAACAAGCGGTGCGCGACAAGCGCCTGCGCGCTACCAGCGATGTCGCCCAGGCGATTCGTGGTACCGATTTATCGATTATATGCGTCGGTACGCCGAGCCAGCTCAATGGCGGCCTCGACCTTAGCTACGTGCGGCGTGTATGCGACGAAATTGGCGTCGAGCTGCGGCACAAAGGCGGCTTCCATATCGTCGTTGTGCGCAGCACCATGCTGCCGGGTTCGATGCGCAACGTCGTTATCCCGGCGCTCGAAGAGGCATCGCGCAAACGCGCCGGTACCGACTTCGGCGTTTGTATCAACCCGGAATTCCTGCGCGAAGGGACGGCGGTACACGATTTTTATCATCCGCCCAAGACTGTCATTGGTACGACCGACGAGCGCAGTGGCGAGGTTGTGGCGCAGCTCTACCGCGACATCGACGCGCCGTTGATTCAGACGAACATCGAAACGGCGGAGATGGTGAAGTATACCGACAACGTTTGGCATGCGTTGAAGATCGGCTTCGCCAACGAAATCGGCAATATTTGCAAGGCGCTGAACATCGACGGCCACAAGGTGATGGATATTTTTTGCAAAGACACCAAGTTGAACTTGTCGCCGTATTACCTGAAGCCCGGCTTCGCTTTCGGCGGCTCGTGTCTGCCGAAGGACGTGCGCGCGTTGACGTATCGAGCACGCACGCTTGATCTCGACTTGCCGATTTTGAACGCCATCTTGCCGAGCAACGAGCGTCAGATCGAGCGCGGCTTGCGCATGATTCTCGATAAAGGCAAGCGCAAGATTGGCGTACTCGGGTTCAGCTTCAAGGCAGGTACCGACGATTTGCGTGAAAGTCCGGTGGTCGAAGTGATCGAACGGTTAATCGGTAAAGGCTATGACTTACGGTTATACGATAAAAATGTGCGCCTTGCTGGTTTAGTCGGTGCCAATCGCGATTACATCCTCAATCGCATTCCGCATATCTCACGCCTCATGACCGACGAGCTCGATCAGGTGATCGATTTCGCCGACACCGTTGTCATCGGTAACGGCGATCCAGAGTTTCGGCAAATACCGGCAAAGCTACGTGACGATCAAATATTGGTCGATTTTGTGCGGGTCACGGAAAACGCCGATAAGGGCAGGTACGATGGCATCTGTTGGTAGGCGGCGCTCGGTACTCATTATTGTCGAGAACTTGCCGGTACCGTTCGATCGGCGTGTTTGGCAGGAAGCGACGACACTAGCGGCGGCGGGTTACGACGTGTCGATTATTTGCCCGCGTGCGAAGGGTTACGACACGCCGCGCGAAGTTATCGATGGTATCCACATTTATCGTCACCCGTTGCCGATGGAAGCTTCCGGCGCGCTCGGCTACGCCATCGAATACTCGGTGGCGTTGTTCTGGCAGTTCGTGTTGGCCTGGCGTGTATTCTTTGCGCGCGGTTTCGACGTTATCCATGCCTGCAACCCACCGGATACGATTTTTATCATTGGTCTAGTGTTCAAGTTGTTTGGTAAGCGCTTTTTGTTTGATCACCACGATATCAATCCAGAGTTGTACGAGGCGAAGTTCGGCCGCCGGGATTTGTTTTACCGGCTGTTGTGCGGCCTGGAGCGGTTGACCTTCATGACGGCCGACGTATCGATCGCTACGAACGAATCGTATAAGCGTATCGCCATCGAGCGCGGTCACATGGAGCCGGAGAATGTCTATGTCGTGCGTAGTGGCCCGGATCTCCGACGCTTGCGTATTCAAGAGCCCGAGGTGGCGTTGAAGCGTGGTCGGCAGTATTTGGTCGGTTATGTCGGCGTCATGGGTAAGCAAGAAGGCATTGATATCCTGTTGCGTGCCGTGCAGTACCTCGTTCATACCGTGGGGCGGCACGACGTCCAGTTTGGATTGGTCGGTGGCGGGACTGAGCTCGAGGACATGCGGGCGTACGCTAAGCAGCTCAATGTTGCCGAGTACGTTACCTTTACCGGCCGTGTACCCGATGCAGAAATGCTGGCGATGCTCAACACCGCCGATGTCTGCGTTAACCCGGACGTCGCTAATGAGATGAACGATAAATCGACCATGAACAAGATTATGGAATACATGGCGCTTGGTAAGCCGATCGTTCAATTTGAGCTGACCGAAGGTTGGTTCTCAGCGCGTGAAGCATCGTTATATGCTAAGGGTAACGACGCGGTCGACTTGGCGGAGAAGATTGTCTATTTGCTCGATCGACCGGAACAGCGCGAGCGTATGGGCGCATACGGTCGCCGACGAATTGAGAACGAGCTTGAGTGGAAGTATGAAGTACCGAAACTGCTGAGTGCCTACGAGGCGTTGTACCGGTTTCCGTTGCCGGCGGAAGCGAGATCGCGACCACGGTAATGCGGCCGGGCCGCTCGCCCGATGAGCGACCGCCAAACGATTTTTTATCGCTTGCCGGTACGGCGCTCATCGAGGTCGGCGTTCTACTACAACGATACGCGCTGCATGGTCAGTGATATTGTCGCCGGCATTGTCGGTGGGGTGGGCTCGATAATCGCGGCAACGGCTTCGACGGCACCGATGGTGGTGGACGTCACCCGCAGTTGTCCGGCGATATCATTTGTCGCCAACGCTGCCGCTAGCGGCGTTGCCACGAATGATAGGACGGCGAACAGCGTCAGGCGAAGGTTGAATCGACCGGTGAGGCGATAGTGTGCAGTCAATCGTTTCATTGTGAGATCTCCCTGATCAGTCAAATGGTGCCGCACGTGGCTTGTGAATACGCCGACAGCACATTCGCGGCGTTGTAAGCGCGTAGCCGGAAGCAAACGGTGTCGCCGGTCTTAAGATTGAGGTCACGCGCGGCGTAATAGGTAACCAGCGGCGCACGCGAATTGAAATTGGGATTGCCGGTGACGGTGAGATCCGATTCCTGTGTTGTGGCGCCAGCGACCGTTGGGCCGGAGTAAACGCGGTAGCCGGCAATGACATCGGTGTTCGGTTGCCAGCTAAGTTGCAGCAACATGTCCGTCGGTGCTGGCTCCGGCGTAGGTGTCGGATCTGGGGTAGGTGTTGGTGCCGGGGTTAGGCTCGGCGTAGTAGCAGGAGTTTGTGTTGGTGACGGCGATGGCGAGCTATCGGAATTGTTTGACGATGCGGGAGAAGACGTATCTTCTGAGCCCCCACCGCAAGCCACCACTAATATTGTTGTTAAAACTAGTGCGAGCTGACGCAGTGCGCGGCTGGAGTCGGCGATAAGAAATCGCATTGTATTCCTCCCAAGCCCAAAAGCGGGCGGTCGATCAGGCACTCGTGGCCGAGTGCACTTCCGTTACCGAGCTGTCAGTGTGTCGGTCGAGCAAGGGGCAAAATTGCTTTATTGTTGAGACGTGGAGTGAAAGTTGAAGAGGGCGTTGCGATCTATACGAATGTTTTGCGCGGTACGCCTCTTGCCTCCGCTCCGTCTTAAGCCGTCCTTGCGCTGACCCATCGAGATAGCTCGACCTGGTGTGAACTGATTATGGATTTGCAATTAGGGATTTCCATGAGATTTAGACAGAGGTAGTAGGGGTACGGATGAGCGGCTTAGTGGAAAAAGCAAGGCACAGTGCGGAGTTTGTCATCGTATTGGCTGCCCGAGCGTTATCGATTTGTCAGGCTTCGGCGCAATGATGTGGGTAGATCGCTATGTTATCTTTCGTCGAGTTGATTACGGTTAGTTGCAAGGACGTTTTATGATGACTGCTGGAGAAACCCAAGAGTATGTTGAGCGGCGTTTGCGCGAGCTCGGATGGGCTGTGCGCATCGGCAACACTGCGTATGAAAAAATTTATCGTTTTACCGATGGAACGGAAGCGGGCGTAAATCAGGTTTGCTACAAGTTGTTGTCGCTTGGCTCGCTGCAGTCAGAGCGCGAAATCACCGACGTGTTAGTGCACATGGCGCTGGACGATTTGGCGCGTATGGACGATATCGTCAAGCGTTCGGCGACCAAAGCGACAGCGTCTGGCCAGGGTGGCGATGGGGACATAGTCTCGATCGAGCAGTTGGCCGCCGAGTTAGAAGAGCGCGTGGCGAATGAGCGCACTAGCGATCCGTGGACGCCGAACGAATTAGCACAAGCGAGCGATGTCGCTATCGTTGCTCGAGCGACAACTCCATCGTCGCGCAAGGTCACCGAAAAACCTTTCAGACAGCCGAAGGCTCGGGTGTCACCACCGCCGCCACCGCCACCGACATTTACCGAACCTACGACCTACGAGCACGACGTATCGAGCCCGCGCGTATCGCAAGCGGATCGTTTTTCCCCCGAGCGCGATATGCATCCCGGGCGTATGTCACCGCCGGTTGTTCAGGGTACCTTTCTACAGCGGCTCTCGACCACAGCCATCACGCTTACGGCGACCATACTTGTTGTCGGTGCGATTGCACTGATCCTTTATATTCATAGAAATGGGCCGGATGTGTTGGTGACGTCTGCGCCACCGGCGCCGGTTGCGCCTACCGAACAAGCGCCGGCTCCAACGCCGGCGCCGCCGCCGACGGCCTATGAGCCAGATGTATCGGCAACACCTGATTTGCCGAGCGCCGCGCCGGCGCAAGAAGTACCCGCGCCAGCGCCACCGACGTTGACTAAGAAAGAGGTGTCGACGCCGAAGAGCAGCGAGCACAATGCCAAGGAAAAAGTTGACGAATCCCATTCGTCGACCGTGGTGCGGCAGGGAACCAATAGTGCGGATAAAGCGGTAACCGCCAAGGCGGAGACCGCCCGTGCGGCGGTCCCCGCCGTGAAACCCCCGGAGATAAAGCCGGAGGTCGCCGCCCCCGTAGCCCCGCCGCCGGTGGTGGCCAAGATAGAAAAGCCAGTCGAAGTTGCGCCGGTGGCACCAGTTGCTAAAGAGGCGCCAATACCGACACCGGCACCTGTTCCGGCAGAGGATGAGGAGCCTGCACTATCTGCACCTACCGCGACAAAGCCGGCGGCGTCGGCCTCGGCACGGCCGGCGTTGATGAATATCACTCAAGAAGAATTGGCGATTTTATTGCGTCGTTTCGCGCAGGTATACGAGGCAGGTGATGTTGATCAGTTCGTCGGCTTATTCGCTGATAATGCGCGTACCAACGATCAAACGACGCGCAAAGGTATACGCCAAGACTACGATACTTTTTTCCGGACAACGGACGTACGCCAAATCAGCCTGGGGCACGTCAATTGGGAAGTGGAAGATAACCAAGCGCACGGCTGGGGTAACTTTGACGTCAAAGTTCGACGTACCGGCGAGGAGGAGCCACAGACGTTTGCTGGTTCCCTGAGTTTTTATGTAGAAAAGGTCGACGGCCGATTACGGATAGTGCGCCTCTACCATGGACAACGGCGCGCCGGGCTGTAATAAATACCGTCGTTTTCTACCTTATATATTAAGGAATATTCGGGGGATGCATGCCGTATTCGTCCGGATCCGCCCTGGATCCGGCACTGTTTAATCCGTGTGCTAGGCTACTTATTAAAGAGTCGTTGCTAACGGCCTAACAGGGTCTTGCTTGAAAAATACCGGTGTATAGTCCCGTCCTCTCCGTTCCTGCACGCCGTGTCTCTGGCTGGGTAGCCGAGACCGATCCTAAATATGCCCAGGCTTGGCTGGACGCATTGCCGCTGGCGAACAGCAACGAGTCCGCCCGTGAAATCTATCAAGCGCTCTATACCATCAATCGTCTCGATCTGCGGGTGCAGACGCGGTTAGAGTTGATGATGTTGTACGAACCGGCGGTCAACACCGTCTGTGCGGGGCTGCACTTACATTTGGCACACGCGGCACCGCCGTTGAGTGTAAAAAAGCGCCAACTCGCCGAGTTTATTCGTCAACTCCACATTGAGATGGCTTACGGCTACAAGTGTTGTTTGCGCGACCTAAGTCGCACGCGCTTGTTGTTCGGTAAAAAAGCCCGATTCGCGCGCTGTATCGAGCGGGCGTTGCATCATTCGAGCGAGGTGTTGCGGCGATCTTATCTCCTTTATATGCCGTGTCCGCCCGGTGTTTGGCGCGAGATGCACGAGCTCTATCGGCTTGCCGAATCGTTGCAATTGGCAGAAGAGGCGTTGACCTTTGAAGGTGATCCGACGACGGCATCGACCACAATCGGCGAACGTTATGTGCAGGCGCTACTGTTGGGATTGGTTAATCCGTATCAATTGCCGCACAACGGCGCGCAACAGGTGCATGCATTTTTATTACAGCGGGGTCGGCAGGCGCGGGTACAGCCGGTATCGCTACAGCGTGGTGCCGGCGCGTTATTTTTAATCGATCTCGCCGCCGATGCGCCGCCGGTTCCGTTAACACGCGACGCGCCAACATCGAGTGATACCGAGCGACTACTCGATGCACGCGAATTAGTGCATACGTTGCAAGAGCTGGTAAGTGCGCTGGAGCGGGGCGAGCACATCGACGCCTCTCGTCTCGGCGTTGATTGCCTCGACAGTACCTGGGCCGATTTGTTGCAGCGCATGCTACGTGCCTGGGGTGATAGCGCGCGGCGCCGTTATGCGCGCCAGCAGCGCAGCAGTACCGTCTTTGTTTCGCTCGGTTTGGCCGCGCTCCATTTCTACGCCAACGGCCAGCGGCCGTTTGCCATGTATGCTGCGCGATTACCGAAAAATAAAACGCCGATACGCGATGCCGAAGCGCCCGATGTTGCGTTTGTTGAGTTGGACGAGGCCGACGGTATTGCGCCCGAATTAGGGACCACATCTGCCGATGTGGCACCCGTTAACGAAAATCATCGAGTGGATCGGTGGCAGTTGCGCGACGTGAGTCCGCAAGGCATGTCGATCGCACGTTATGGCGATGCCGCTACGTCGTTGCGCGTTGGTGATTTGCTGGGCGTACAACAGCCGAGCGATATCGGTCGTTGGCGCGCTGCGGTCATACGTTGGATCAAGAGTCCCGAGAGCGGCAGCTTGGAAGTCGGCGTGGAAGTGTTGGCGTCGGTGGCTACGCCATTGGCGGTACGCATCGCCGGACGTACGTCGGGAAATTGGTTTCCGGGATTGCGACTGCCAGTGGTTGAAGTCGCGCGGCGTCCTTCGACATTATTGTTGGCGCGCGGTGCCTGTCGTGTCGGCGATGAGCTCGAGCTGATCGAGCAAGACGGAGAACCGCGACGTGTCAGCGTGTTGCGATTGCTCGAACGCACCGGTTCGTTCGAGCAAATCGTTTATGCCGACATCGTTCGGTCTTAATTCCAAGCGCTAATTGGCTCTGCTGGCAGATGCGGCCGTATTTGCTTTAGTAATTCCGGGTGGATTTTCGGATTGCCGGCTATCAGTAGCCCGGTTGCCATGTGATCGCGGCCACCGGCCGGATCGCTGACGAGCCCGCCGGCTTCTTCAATTAAGAGACACCCCGCCGCCATATCCCACGGCCGCAGACCGAATTCCCAAAAGCCATCGAACCGCCCGCAAGCGACATGCGCCAAATCCAGTGCTGCCGCACCGGCGCGGCGCACGCCACTAGTTTCCGGGGCGACGCTGCGAAATACTTTGATCCAAAGCTCCAAGTGTTGCGCCGACTTGAACGGAAAGCCGGTACCGAGCAACGCCTGGCGGAAGTCGTGGGTGTGGCTTACGCGGATGCGCCGATCATTCATCTGTGCGCCTTGACCACGGCTGGTGGTAAACAATTCGTTGCGATGGGGGTCGAAGATCACACCTTGCTCGAGCCTACCTTTATATTGCAGCGCAATCGAGACGGCGAACTGCGGATAACCATGTAAGAAATTGGTGGTGCCGTCGAGCGGGTCAATGATCCAGCAAAAGTCGTCGCCGGTTTGACTGCCGCTTTCTTCGGCGAGGAAGGCATGGCTCGGATAGGCGCGCCGCAAAATGTCGATAATTTCGTTCTCGGCCATGCGGTCGACGTCGGTCACGAAGTCGTTACGTCCTTTACTCTCGATCGACAAGCGTTCGAGTCGATCAATGTGCCGCATAATAATATTGCCGGCACGGCGTGCGGCTTTCACCGCGGTGTTCAGCATCGGGTGCATAGGACGTCTCGAATTGTAAAGGCGCGAAAGCGCGGGATTGTATAAGCTGCGTCGGCACGTTAAAAGCGATGATTTTTCAATGGAATTACTCAAAGCGATACGCACCGTACTCATTCGGCCGACGCATCCCGGTAACGTCGGCGCGGCCGCACGTGCGCTGAAAAATATGGGGTTGGAACAGTTGTGTCTGGTTGCACCGGAGAATTATCCAGGCCCAGAGGCGACAGCACGGGCTGCCGATGCGGACGATATCTTGGCTCGCGCGCAGGTTTGTGCACGGCTTGATGAGGCGATCGGCGATTGTCATTTCGTCGTCGGCACATCGGCCCGTTCGCGGCGCATCAGCTGGCCATTCCTGGATCCGGCAGCTTGCGCTACTCGTTTACTGGCGGAGGCGCAACGTGGGCCGGTGGCGGTAATGTTCGGTCAAGAACGGACCGGGCTGACAAACGATGAGCTCGACCGCTGCCACGCGTTGGTGCATATCCCGACAAACCCAGATTATCCGTCGATTAATCTCGGCTGCGCCGTGCAAATCATTGCCTACGAAGTGTATCGGACGGCGACTGGCGGAAACACAGCACCCGTTATTTCGTCGGATCCACCGGCACGGATCGAAGATATCGAGCTTTTTTATCGCCACATGGAAGAGGTTCTGACCCGCATTAAATTTATTGACCCGGAAAATCCACGCCTGCTCATGCGGCGGTTGCGGCGCCTGTTTAATCGGGCGCAGCTGGACCGTAATGAGGTCAATATCCTCCGTGGAATTTTAACCGCAGTGGAACAGTCGAGCCGAGAACTTGACATAAATAATACGGATTGAGCCTAATACCCTATGTTTTCTAATCTACGTAGCTATATACAAAGCGTTTTTCGGCGCGATCCAGCGGCTCGTTCGGTGCTCGAGGTATTAACGACGTACCCGGGTATCCACGCATTGGTGTTGCATCGTGTTGCCCATCGACTTTGGGGCTGGCGCCTCCATTGGTTGGCGCGAATCCTCGGTCAGCTCACTCGTTTTCTGACCGGTGTCGAAATTCACCCCGCCGCCAAAATTGGGCGAGGTTTGTTTATCGATCATGGTATGGGGGTTGTTATCGGTGAGACGGCTGAGATCGGCGACGATTGCACGCTGTACCACGGCGTAACCTTGGGGGGTACCTCTTGGCGGAATGAAAAGCGTCATCCGACGTTAGGTAACAACGTGGTGGTAGGGGCGGGCGCGAAAATCCTCGGACCTATACATATTGGTAATAATGCCCGGGTTGGTTCGAATTCAGTGGTCGTAAAAGATGTGCCCGCTGATGCCACCGTGATTGGCATACCGGGCCGCGTCATCCTCGCGACGACTGACGCCCAGACGCAGCAGCGTGAGGCAATGGCTAAGAAAATGGGTTTCGAGGCGTATGGCCAAGCGCGCCATGTCGCTGACCCCGTCGCGCATGCCATCGATTGCTTGCTCGACCACCTACATCTGATCGATCAGAAGATGAAGATCCTTTCCGAAACCCTTGAAAAATCAGGCATAAAAGTAAATTTGGACCTACCGCAGATCGAAGTGTCCAGTCTAGAAGATCCAGAGACCGACGGAAAAACCGGCTGGGACGATAGGACCGGCTAAGCTAATAGTTGATGGATTTAATCAGGCATGTAGAATTAAGGGTATCAGGTAGACGCTAGGACGAAGCGATGAAGTTGACGACGAAAGGACGCTACGCGGTTACGGCGATGTTAGACCTGGCACTGCGTTACGAAAAAGGGTCGGTCACGCTTGCCGATATCGCGCAACGGCAAGGAATTTCCCTGTCTTACTTAGAGCAATTATTCGCCAAGCTGCGTCGAAGTGGTTTGGTGGATAGCGTTCGTGGTCCTGGCGGGGGTTACAGCTTATCGAGTCCGCCGTCGCAGATCTCGGTGGCGCAGATCATTGTGGCCATTAACGAGAATATCGACGCAACGCGCTGCGGTGGAGAACGCAATTGTCAGGGTGATGAACCGTGTCTTACTCATCAACTTTGGGAAGAGCTGAGTTTCCGAATCCATGACTTTCTGACGGGAATTACCCTGGCGGATTTAGTGTCGCGTCCGCATGTCCAAGAGGTGGCGTCACGCCAAGAAGCGCGCGAGACGCGTATACCGATTACGGCGCTATCGCGTCAATAAAACATCGCAAGAGCTTAAATTGAAATGGCTATTACGTTAACTGAGAAAGCAGCAACCCGCGTCCGGGATTTTTTGGCGCGTCGCGGCAAAGGCGAAGGGTTGCGACTGGGCATTAAGACGGTCGGTTGCTCGGGTAAGACCTATATTGTGGACTACGCCGACTCCATTGAGCCGGATGAACAGGTGTTCGAGAGCTTCGGCGTAAAAGTCATCGTCGATCCAAAGAATCTTTTGTTTTTAGATGGCATGGAAATCGATTACACCCGCGAAGGGTTGAGCGAAGGCTTCCGCTTCAATAACCCCAATGAGAAAGCCCGCTGCGGTTGCGGCGAGAGCTTCAGCATCTAGTTCCCATCGCTGAAAGATTTAGCAATTTAGTTGGTCTTTGCCTGCATACAGTACTAAAATAGTCCGAATTCTTTGAGACCCTTCGATCGATGCTGCGGCTGAGCAAATTAACGGACTATGGAACGGTGGTAATGACCTACCTCGCGCGGGAATCAGCGCGGCTGCACGCAGCCAGCGAGATCGCGACTGAGATACAGATCGCCGCGCCGACGGTGAGCAAGATATTGAAGCGTTTAGCCCGTGAAGGATTGGTGGTATCGCATCGGGGCGCGAAAGGGGGGTATTCCTTGGCGCGTCCGGCGCGTGAGATCAGCGTGGTGGAAATTATCGATGCGCTCGAAGGCCGAGTGGGTCTGACGGAGTGCGGTACCTCCGAAGGGCTGTGCTCGCAAGAGTCGTCCTGTTCGATTCGTACTAATTGGCAGAGCATTAATCTCGCCGTCCGTCATGCGCTTGCCGGTGTCACCTTGGCGGAGATGGCTGAGCCACCGCGGAATTTTATCAGTCTACCGGTCAGCCGCGCCGGCGGGCGCGTCAACGTAGTTTCAAACGGTTAACGTCATGGCTACACCGAACCGAGAAGTGGAAGATCTGATCCGTCGCGAGTATCAGCACGGCTTCGTCACTGACCTCGACGCCGATTCGTTGCCGCCGGGTCTCAGCGAAGACGTCGTCCGTGCGATCTCAGCCAAGAAGAATGAACCCGAGTTCATGCTCGAGTGGCGCCTCAAGGCCTACCGTCATTGGCTGACGATGAAGACCCCGGAATGGGCGCACGTCCATTATCCGCCGATCGATTTTCAGTCGATCATCTATTACTCCGCGCCGAAGACCAAGAAGGACGGCCCGAAGAGTTTGGACGAGGTCGATCCGAAGCTGCTCGAGACCTACGAGAAGCTTGGCATTCCGCTGCAAGAGCGCGCGATCCTCGCCGGTGTTGCGGTCGATGCCGTGTTCGACAGCGTCTCGGTCGCGACTACGTTCAAAGACAAGCTCGCCGAAGTCGGCATCATCTTCTGCTCGTTCTCGGAGGCGGTGCACAACCATCCGGAACTCGTGCAGAAATATCTCGGCTCGGTGGTTCCGCATACCGACAATTTCTACGCCGCGCTCAACTCCGCGGTCTTCAGCGACGGTTCGTTTGTTTTCGTTCCGAAGGGTGTGCGTTGTCCGATGGAGCTGTCGACCTATTTCCGCATCAACGCCTCGAAGACCGGCCAGTTCGAGCGCACGCTCATCGTCGCCGAAGAGGGCGCGTACGTGAGTTACCTCGAAGGTTGCACGGCGCCGATGCGCGATGAGAATCAGCTGCACGCGGCTGTGGTCGAGCTGGTGGCATTGAAAGGTGCGCACATCAAATATTCGACCGTGCAGAATTGGTACCCGGGCGACGAAGAAGGACGCGGTGGAATTTATAACTTCGTCACCAAGCGCGGCGTCTGCCGTGGCGACAGCGCACGCATTTCCTGGACTCAGGTCGAGACCGGTTCGGCGATCACCTGGAAGTATCCGAGCGTGGTGCTGGAAGGCGACAACTCGATCGGTGAATTTTATTCGGTGGCGCTGACCAACAACCGCCAGCAGGCCGATACCGGCACCAAAATGATCCATATCGGCAAGAACACGCGCAGCACGATCATCTCGAAGGGCATCTCCGCCGGTCGCGGCCAGAACGCATATCGCGGCTTGGTGAAAGTTTTAAAGAGCGCGCGTAACGCGCGTAACTACACACAGTGCGATTCGCTGCTCATGGGCGACCGTTGCGGTGCGCACACGTTTCCGTACATCGAAGTGAAAAATCCGACGGCGCAGGTCGAGCACGAGGCGACGACCTCGAAGATCAGCGAAGACCAGTTGTTCTTCCTGCGTCAGCGTGGCTTATCGACCGAAGACGCGGTGTCGATGGTGGTCAACGGTTTCTGTAAAGAAGTGTTCAAAGAATTGCCGATGGAGTTCGCCGTCGAGGCGCAGAAGTTGTTGGGCGTCAGTCTCGAAGGCTCTGTCGGCTGAGCCGGAGTACTCGCGAACACACTTAACGTGTGTTCGCGCCGGGGATTAACGAAGTCAATACAGCGACGCCAGGGACGGCTGGCAAGTCCTAATTTAGGAGTGAGAGTGACGATGTTATCGGTAAGAAATCTGCACGTCAGCGTCGACGGCAAGCCGATCCTCAAGGGGATCGACCTCGAGGTGAAGGCCGGCGAGGTGCACGCGATCATGGGGCCGAATGGCTCCGGTAAGAGCACGCTGTCGTACGTGCTGGCGGGTCGTGACGGTTACGAAGTGACCGACGGTGAGATTATTTATCTTGGCAAAGATTTGTTGGCGTTGAGCCCGGAAGAACGGGCGCGCGAAGGAATTTTTTTGGCGTTCCAGTATCCGGTCGAGATTCCCGGCGTCAGCAATGTGTACCTGCTGAAGGCCGCGCTTAATGCCGCGCGTAAGCACCGCGGGCTCGAAGAGCTCGATGCGATGGATTTCCTGACGCTGGTCAAAGAAAAGTTGAAGCTCGTGCAGATGAAAGAGGATCTTCTTTACCGCTCGGTCAACGAAGGTTTTTCCGGCGGCGAAAAGAAGCGCAACGAGATCCTGCAGATGGCGGTGATCGAGCCGCGCTTGGCGTTGCTCGACGAAACCGATTCCGGTCTCGATATCGACGCGCTGAAGACCGTGGCTGACGGCGTGAATGCATTGCGCGCGCCGGATCGGGCGACGGTGTTGGTCACGCACTATCAGCGGTTGTTGAATTATATCGTGCCCGACCGCGTGCATGTGTTGGCGCAGGGCCGCATTACCAAGTCCGGCGACAAGACGCTCGCGCAAGAGCTCGAACGCCGCGGTTATGGTTGGATCGAGGCGGGGGCGAGGATTTAATGGATTCGCCGATCGACGCCAAGCGGGTTTATCTCGAGGCCATGGCCGGTGCGGCATTGCCGGGGCAGGCGCATGCGTGGGTGCAGGCGTTGCGCGACCGTGCACGCACGAGCTTTGATGCCATTGGTTTTCCGACGACGCGCCACGAAGATTGGAAGTACACGAATTTAGCGTCGGTGGTGCGCCAGGCATTCCAACCGGCATTGGCGGCGACGGTAACCCGTGAACAATTAAGTGCATCGCTGCTGACAGGGCAGACGGCCCATCAGTTGGTGTTCGTGAACGGACGTTACAACGCCGCGCTTTCCAATCCGCCGAGTTTCGGTAAGAACGGATTTGCCGGCTCGTTGGCCGAGGCGCTGGCGACATCGCCCGATCGCTTGAGCGCTTACCTCGGCCAAGTCGCGCCGATCGATAAACATCCGTTGGCGGCGCTTAATACCGCGTTTCTCGTAGACGGCGCCTGCATCCATGTGCCGGCCGGAACGGTGGTCGAGCAGCCGATTCATCTGGTGTACGTCGGCACAAACGACGCGTTGGCACAGCCGCATAACTTGATCGTCGCCGAAGCCGGCAGTCAGGTGACGGTGATCGAGCACTACATCGGCATCGACGGCGCGCGTTACTTCACCAATGCCGTCACCGAAGCCGTCGTCGAACGCGGCGCGACGCTCGAGCACTATCGGTTGCAGCAAGAGAGCGCCCAAGGATTTCATGTCGGTGGTGTCTATGTGCGCCAAGATTCCACCAGCCGGTTCGTATCGCACGCCGTCGATATCGGCGGATTGCTGGTGCGCAATGATCTGCGGACGGTAGTAGCGGACAGCGCCGAGTGCTTGCTCGATGGTTTGTACGTCATCGCCGGCCGCCAGCATGTCGACAATCACACGCTGATCGATCATGCGCAGCCGCGCGGCGTTAGCCGCGAGCACTACAAAGGCGTGCTCGAAGGGCGCAGCCGTGCGGTGTTCAACGGCCGGGTGATCGTGCAGCCGAACGCGCAGCGCATCGATGCGCAGCAGCTGAACAATAATCTGCTGCTGTCGGAAGACGCTGAAGTGGATACCAAGCCCGAGTTTGAAATTTATGCCGACGACGTGAAGTGCGGTCATGGAGCGACCGTCGGTCAACTCGATCCGGACGAGCTGTTTTATTTGCGTTCGCGCGCGCTCGACGAAGCGGCCGCGCGTGATTTGCTGACGTTCGCGTTCGCCGAAGATATCTTGCGCCGTTTTCGGCTTGCACCGATTCGCCAGGCATTGGAGCAGACGTTGACGACACGGCTGTTGCATGGACGGCAACTGAAGGAGATAGAGCTGATATGAGCATGGCCACGAAGAGTGTACAAACATCGCGGCGATCGCATGATCGCTTTGACGTCGAACGCGTGCGCGCGGAATTTCCGGCGTTGCAGCAGCAGGTGCATGGCAAGCCGCTGATCTATCTCGACAACGCCGCCACGACGCAGAAGCCGAACGCCGTGATCGATGCGATTGCCGATTACTATCGTCGCGACAACTCGAACGTTCATCGCGGCGTGCACGCGCTTAGTCAGCGTGCGACCGATGCTTATGAGGCGGCGCGTAGCCGTGTGCGCACGTTCATCAATGCCGATTCCGACCAAGAAATTATTTTTACGCGCGGCACGACCGAGGCGATCAACCTCGTCGCCAGCAGTTGGGGGCGGACGAACCTGCGCGCGGGCGATGAGATTCTCATCACCGGCATGGAGCATCACTCGAACATCGTTCCGTGGCAGATCCTATGTGAGCAGACCGGCGCCAAGTTGCGCGTGATTCCGATCAGCGACGCCGGTGAGCTCGATCTGTCGGCATTCGAGCAGTTGCTGAGCGAGCGCACACGTCTCGTCGGCGTGGTCCATTGCTCCAATGCCTTGGGCACGATCAATCCGGTGAAGCAAATCATCGAGCGCGCGCATAACGCCGGCGCGCTCGTATTGGTCGACGGCGCGCAAGCGGTATCGCACATGACGGTCGATGTGCAGCAACTCGATTGCGATTTCTACGCGTTTTCGGCCCACAAGCTGTACGGACCGACCGGCATCGGCGTGCTCTACGGTAAGAAGCGCCATCTGACGGCGATGCCGCCGTACCAAAGCGGCGGCGACATGATCAAGTACGTCACGTTCGAGAAGTCCGAGTACAACGAGCTGCCGTATAAATTCGAGGCTGGTACGCCGCACATCGCCGGCGGTATCGCCCTCGGCGCGGCGATCGACTATGTGACATCGATCGGACTCGACGCGATCGCCGCGCACGAGCACGAGTTGCTGACATACGCGGTCGATGCCGTGCGCGATATTAAAGGCCTGAAGTTCGTCGGCACGGCGCGCGACAAGGCCGGTATTCTCGGCTTCACGCTCGATGGCATTCATCCACATGACATCGGCACGATTCTCGACAACGAGGGCGTCGCCATCCGTGCCGGCCATCACTGTGCCATGCCGGTGATGCAGCGTTTCCGTGTGCCGGCGACGGCGCGCGCTTCGTTCGGTATGTACAACACGCGTGCGGATATCGACGCCTTGGTCAAAGGCATACGCCGCGCGCAGGAGATGTTTGGTCCATGACAGATTTACGTGCCCTGTATGAGGAGGTCATCCTCGACCACAACCGTCGGCCGCGGAACTTCAAAAAGAAGCCGCAAGGGACGAATCGGCATGCGTTGGGTTACAACCCGCTTTGCGGCGATCAATTGCAGCTCGATCTACGCGTGCAGGACGGGGTGATTCAAGACGTCGGTTTCGAAGGCACGGGCTGTGCGATTTCGACGGCATCGGCGTCGCTCATGACCGAGAGCATTAAGGGCAAAACAGTGGAGCAGGCCGAGACGTTGTTTCGCGACATGCTCGATTTATTAACGCAGCATGGTGAGCCGACCGAAATCGGTAAGCTGCGCGTGTTGGCAGGCGTACGCGAATACCCGGCGCGGGTAAAGTGCGCGACCTTGCCGTGGCACACGTTGCGCGCCGCGCTGGACAATGCTGTCGACGCCGTGTCGACGGAATGAGGGCCGCCATGGGAATTGATGAAACAAGCGCGCTCGACCCAGTCACTCAGCCGACCGATGATCTAAAAGAGCGGATCATCGACGCGCTCAAAACCGTTTACGACCCAGAGATCCCGGTCAATATTTATGACCTCGGGCTGATCTATAACATCGGCATTGATGCCGAGGCACACGTCCATTTGCAGATGACGCTGACCGCCCCCGGTTGTCCGGTGGCGCAGACCTTTCCCGGTGTCGTCGAGAATGCGGTGAAAGCCGTCAATGGCGTCAAAGATGCCGCCGTCGAGCTGGTATGGGATCCGCCTTGGTCGCGTGAGCGCATGTCCGAAGCGGCGCTGTTGCAGCTTGGGATGTTGTAGCCCTTATACATGTCGGACTGGGTGGATGTGACGCAGGTCGAAGAGTTGGTACCCGGTACGCATCGGGTGGTCGATGTCGACGGTGTATTGGTGGCGGTTTTCAATCTGGCTGGTATGTATTATGCCATCGAGGATGTATGTACCCACGATGGCGGCGTCTTGACCGGGGGGCCGATCGAGGGAACCGAGATCGTTTGCCCACGGCACGGCGCGCGTTTCTGTATTAAAACGGGAGCAGTGACGGCGCCACCGGCCTACGAGCCGATTGTGACCTTTCCAGTTCGCATCGAGGCGGGTCGCATTCAGGTGCGTGATACACGTTGGGAATAGGGCGGCGCGATTGTTTGACTATAAACAAGACGCTACACTATGTACCGGTAATTACTAAGAAATTTGTAATTCTTTCCACATTTTGTCCCAAATTCTTCATTAAGAACTGGAGTATTCATGGCGGTCGAACGCACTCTTTCTATTGTTAAGCCCGACGCGGTAGCGCGTAATTTGATTGGCGAGGTCTACGCTCGCTTCGAGCGCGCTGGTCTGCGCGTGGTGGCGGCCAAGATGCTGCAGCTCAATCAACAGCAGGCCGAAGGTTTCTATTCGGTGCACAAAGAGCGCCCATTTTTCAAAGATCTGGTGAAGTTCATGACATCCGGCCCGGTCATGGTGCAGGTGTTGGAAGGCGAAAACGCCGTTACCCGCCATCGTGAAATCATGGGCGCGACCGATCCGAAGAAGGCGGCCCCGGGAACCATCCGTGCCGATCTCGCCACCAGCGTCGAGGAGAATGCAGTTCACGGTTCCGATGCCGTCGAGACGGCGCGCACCGAAATCGCCTATTTTTTTAACAACGGCGATATTTTTCCGCGTAAACGCTAATACAGTAATACAGATAGATAGAGAGTGTCGTGACCCCGAATACACCTACACCGGTTAATCTGCTCGGCCTGGATCGCCAGGGCTTGCAGGATTTCTTTGCCACTCTCGGTGAAAAGCCGTTTCGTGGCCTGCAGGTCATGCAGTGGCTACATCAATATGGCGTCGACAACTTCGACGCCATGACCAATCTGAGCAAAGCCTTGCGTACCAGCCTGGTCGACGCCGCGATCATCGCCGGGCCGACCGTCAAGCTCGATCAGCTGGCCGCTGACGGTACGCGCAAATGGCTGTTCGAGATGGCGGATGGCAACTGCATCGAAACGGTGTTCATTCCGGAAGAGGGACGCGGCACTCTCTGTATTTCTTCGCAAGTCGGCTGCGGTTTGAACTGCACGTTCTGTTCGACCGGTAGCCAAGGTTTCAATCGCGATTTGACGGCTGCCGAGATCATCGGCCAAGTGTGGCAGGCGAATCGTTTGCTCGGCGGGCGCGGCCAAGCCAATCGTGTCATCACTAATATAGTGTTCATGGGCATGGGCGAACCGTTGCTCAACTTCGACAACGTGCTTACGGCAATCCGCGTGCTGCTCGACGACATGTCTTATGGCCTGTCGCGTCGCCGCGTTACCGTGAGTACCGCCGGGCTCGTGCCGTGGATCGATAAGCTGCGTGAAGAAGTGTCGGTCAGCCTCGCGGTTTCATTGCATGCACCGAACGACAAGTTGCGCACCGAGATCGTCCCGCTGAATAAAAAATATCCGATCGCCGAATTGCTCGATGCTTGCCGGCGTTATATCGCCAACGATCCGCATCGGCGAGTGACGTTCGAGTATGTGATGCTCGACGGCGTCAACGATACCGTGACGCACGCCCGCGAACTGGTGGCGCTGTTGCACGACGTTCCGTCGAAGGTCAATTTGATTCCGTTCAATCCATTTCCGCACACCGGTTACAAGCGCTCGTCGAAGAAGGCGATCGATGCATTTCGCGATATCGTCATGCAGGCCGGGTTGATGACCATTACCCGGCGCACGCGTGGCGATGACATCGATGCGGCCTGCGGCCAGCTGGCCGGGCGTATTCAAGATCGTACCGGCCGGCGTGTGCGTTGGCTGGCGCGTGCCACTGGGGAATAACGTGCGCGCGCCGCGACTGACAATCGTTCTGTTGGCGGCGCTTACGGTCGGTTGTGCATCGATGGCGGAAGACGACGCCAGAAAGCAGCGTCTGGCGGAAACGAACGCCGAGCTCGCCAGTAGTTTTCTGCAACGTGGTCAACTCGAATTCGCCAAAGAGCGTCTCGACAAGGCGTTGGCTGCCGACCCCAATCATTCGCAGGCGAATAACATCATGGCGTTGTTGCAATGGCGCTTCAAAGACTACGAAGCTGCCGAGCGCTATTTCCAAAAAGCGGTGCACAGTCGCGAGAACAATTCCGAGGCACAAAACAATTTTGGTGCTTTCCTTTGCGAACGCGGTCGTGTCGAAGAAGCGGAGAAGTTGTTCAAGCGTGCCGTCGCCAATCCGCTCTACAAGACGCCGGCGATTGCTTATGAGAACGCCGGCCTTTGTTACGCCAACAGGAAGATGTACGCCCAGGCGGAACCGTTTTTTCGTGAAGCATTGCAGAGCGACCCGCGGCGGCCGCCGTCGCTGTTTCACATGGCGCGCATTAGTTTCGACGCCGGCCGCACGCTGGCGGCGCGTGGATTCATACAACGTTATTTAGAAGCGACCGAAGATACGCCGGAGTCGTTGATACTCGCCGTGCAAATAGAGCGCTTGCTGGGCCATAAGAACGACGAGGCGAGCTATGCCTTACGGCTGCGTTCGAAGTTTCCGACGTCGCCCGAGGCACTAAAACTGCAAAAGCCGGTAGACAAGAAAGGCTGAGGCGTTATGGAACGAAACACTGCGAGCGGAACAGGGCCGGGCGCGATGTTGCGTCAGGCACGCGAGGATCGAGGTTTAGCGATCGAGGAAGTAGCACGTTCGCTCAATTTATCGTTAGCGCGTCTGACGGCGCTCGAACGCGACGAATACGATAAGCTGCCGGCGCCGACCTATGTGCGCGGTTACCTACGTGGTTACGCCGTGTTGCTCGGCGTTTCGCCGGAGCGTTTACTTGATGCCTTTAACCGGTTACCGATCGCCGCCCAACGCAACGACATGGTGGCGCCGGCGCCGGTCAAGGAAATAACGAGCAGCGACAGTTTGGTCAAGCTCGGTACCGTGGTCGTGGTTGGACTGGTCGTCGGTTTAGCGGCGCTGTGGTGGAGTGGCAGCGAAGAGTCGCCACCACGTGGCGCGCCGGCACCGCCGCCGCCGCCGGCGAGCTCACCGTCGAACTTGTTTGCCGATTTGCCGGTAGAGCCGCAGCCGCAACCGTCGTCGACGGACGTGTTACCGCCGGAGACGTCGAATGAACCGGTGAACGCGCCAGAACCAGCAGCGCCACCGGTGCTCGAGAAGATACCGTTGACGACCACTACGACGACTACCGCTACGCTAGCGCCGGAAAAAATTACGCCGCCGCCAGTAGCGGCAGTGCCGCCACCGCCGGCGAACCCGAACGTTGCGTTGGCACGCGTGGTATTACGTGTGCGGGAAGATTCTTGGGCGGACGTGCGCGATGCGGAAGAGCACCGCCTGCTGTATCAAACGATCAGTGGCGGACGCGTCGTCAGTGTCCAAGGAGTGCCACCGATCAGTGTGTTCCTCGGAAACGTCGACGGTGTGCAAGTGGAGTACAACGGCAAACCGTACGATGCACAACGTCACAAGCGCGGTCCGGTAGCGCGTTTCACGCTGGATGATCCAGGTAGTCGTTAACCCATCTATTTCTTCACCGATTGGTATTCGCTTGAAACAGGTCTTGCAGGCCGTGCGCGGCATGAACGACCTCCTGCCGGAGGTCTTAGGATTTTGGCACCACGTCGAAGCCGTGGCGCGGTCGGTGTTGCACGCCTACGGCTATCGCGAAATACGTTTGCCGATCATCGAACGTACCGAGCTGTTCGCCCGTGGCGTTGGCGAGCATACCGATATCGTCGAGAAGGAGATGTATACCTTCGACGATCGTAACGGCGATCGATTGACGTTGCGGCCGGAAGGTACTGCCGGTACGGTACGTGCCGGTATCGAGCACGGTTTGTTGTACAACCAGGTACAACGCTTCTGGTACATGGGACCGATGTTCCGCCATGAGCGGCCGCAGAAAGGACGTTATCGCCAGTTTCACCAAATCGGCGCCGAGGCGTTCGGCATGGCCGGACCGGACGTCGATGCCGAGCTGATTTTGCTGACGGCGCGGTTTTGGCAGGCGCTGGGATTGAACGATCTGACGCTCGAGATCAATACCCTCGGTACGCCGGCGGCGCGCGCCGCTTATCGCGAACGGCTGGTGCAATATTTGCGCGCCCACACCGACCAGCTTGATGAAGACAGCCAGCGGCGGCTCGAATCCAATCCGCTGCGGGTGCTGGATAGCAAGAGTGCCGCGACCCAGGAAATTCTGAAACAGGCGCCGAACTTACTGGACCATCTCGACGACGAATCGCGCGCTCATTTTGAACAACTGCGGGTACTCCTCGACGACGCTGGTCTCAAATATATGGTTAACTCGCGACTCGTGCGCGGTCTCGATTACTATACGCGTACGGTTTTCGAATGGACCACCGACCGGCTCGGCGCGCAGGCGACCGTGTGCGCCGGCGGACGTTACGATGGTTTGGTCGAGCTGATGGGCGGCAAGCCGACACCGGGGTTTGGTTTTGCCCTTGGGGTTGAGCGGTTGATCGAACTGCTCATCCAGTCCGGCGTCCAAGTGCCTAGCGATGCGCCGCAGATTTATGTGGCGCGGCTTGAAACGGCACCGGTGGCCGATGCCTTGCGGCTGGCCGAAGGTCTGCGCAATCGCGGTTTGCGGGTCGCCTGTCATTGCGGCGACAGTAGCTTGAAAAGTCAGCTCAAGCAGGCGGACAAGAGTGGTGCACGGTATGTGTTGTTGCTGGAAGCGCCCGACCGCGTCGTTGTAAAAGATTTGCGCGGCAGTGGCGACGGGCAGCAGACGTTTGCGCCGGCACAAGTAGTCGATCATTTGGCGATGCGCTTCGCGCAAGCCACGATATAGCGATAGGGGATAGAGCTTGGCTGCATATACCGATCAAGACGAAGTTGAAAAACTAAAAGTTTGGTGGAAGACCTACGGCGGTGCCTTGTTGCTCGGCGTGCTGATTGGTTTGGCGTTGTTGTTCGGCAATAAATATTGGAGCCAGCACAAGGAAAGCCAGCGAGTGGCGGCGTCTGATCTTTATGCGCAGATGGTGCAGCAGATGCAAGCTAAAAAAACCGATGCGGCCCGCGCCAACGGTGAGAAGTTAGTTAAGGAGTATGACGGCACGCCCTATGCCGGCATGGCGGCGTTGATGCTGGCGCGTCTGAGTTTTGAAACGAACGACGTCGCCGGTGCCCAGCAGCGACTCGAATGGGCGATGGCTAATGCCACCGATGCGGCGGTTGTGCACACCGCGCGACTGCGGTTAGCCCGGCTGCATCTCACTAAAGGTGAATACGATCAAGCGCTCGCGCTAGCGAAGGTCGACGGCGCCGCCGGTTTTGAAGCGGAATATCTGGAACTAAAGGGCGACGTGTTGCTCGCGCAGGGTAAGAACAACGACGCGCGGGCGGCGTATCAGGAGGCGTTGAGCAAGGTTGGTGTCGATACACCGAGCCATCGCCTGCTTAGCATGAAGCTCGACGATATCGGACAACCGCAGCCATGAAAAAATATTTCGTCGGCGCTCTTTTCGTTGCCGCCATCGGCGGTTGTTCGTCCGCACCGGTGCGCGAGCCGCCAACCGAACTAGTCGACTTCAAACCGACGGCAGAAGTCAAAGAAGTTTGGTCGACCGACATCGGCGCCAAGACCAAGGATGCGGTCGCGTTGACGCCGGCCATCAGCGACAAGGTGATTTACACCGTCGATCGGAAGGGTCAGGTACGCGCGTGGGCGATCGATTCCGGTAAGCGTTTGTGGGAAACCGATTTGAATACGGTCGTGACCAGCGGCGTCGGTGTCGGCCAGGGTTTGGTACTGGTCGGCACGCGCCGCGGTCAAGTGATCGCGTTGGCGCAGGCGACCGGCAAGCAATTGTGGAACGCACCGGTGTCGAGCGAAGTGTTGGCGCCACCGATTGTGAGCAACGACGTGGTGGTTGCGCAAACCGGTGATGGCAAGTTATTCGGTTTCGCCGTCGCCGATGGCAAGCGGCAGTGGTTGGATGAGCGCAGCGAGCCGGCATTAAGTTTACGTGGTACGGATACGCCGGCGATCTCCGGTGATTCCGTTGTCGCCGGCTTCGCTAACGGCAAGTTAGTAGCACTGCAGCTGCGCGACGGTCACCCATTGTGGGAAGCGGCGGTCAGCCAGCCGCGCGGCCGCAACGAAATAGAGCGCCTGGTTGATGTCGATGCTCCGCCATTAGTGTTTGCGGACGCGATTTATGCCGCGAGCTATCAGGGCAAACTGACGGCGATTAATCCGCATAACGGCGCTATCGGTTGGTCGCGCGATGTATCGACGTATACCGGCCTTGCCAGCGACGGAAAAAATATTTATTTAACCGACGATGTCGGTCGTGTGTTGGCGTTCGATCGCGTCAGCGGTGCCAGCGTTTGGAAGCAAGAAGCACTGCGTGGTCGCGAACTAAACATGCCAGCGGTCTATCATGGCTTCATCATCGTCGCCGATTTCGAAGGCTACGTTCATTGGCTGGCGGCGGACGACGGTCACTTCGTGGCGCGTCATCGCATCAGTCATGAACCGATCCGCGGACCTGCCGTGACCGACGGCGAAACGCTCTTCGTCGCCGATCAGTCCGGTATGTTGGCGGCGCTGCGCTCGCAGACGAACTAAGGCGCCGACGGCGCCGAAAACAAATAGTGCGCCTATGAAACCTGTCGTTGTACTCGTTGGCCGGCCGAACGTCGGCAAATCCACGTTGTTCAATCGCCTCACGCGCAGTCGCGCGGCTATTGTCGCCGATGAGCCCGGCGTGACCCGCGATCGCCAGTACGGCGATGGTCGTGTTGGTGACCGGCCCTACTACGTCGTCGATACCGGCGGCATCGCCCAGCCGTTGAGCACGCACGCCGAAAACGATTTACTGCGCGAGCTGATGGCGTCGCAAGTGCGGCAGGCGTTGGCGGAAGCGAACGCTATCGTATTTTTGGTCGACGGGCGTCAAGGTGTGTTACCGCTCGATCGCGAGATCGCAAACGAATTACGTCGGCTGGGTTTACCGGTCACGCTCGCGGTGAACAAGGCCGAAGGCCTCGATCCTGATATTGCCGGCAGCGAGTTCCACGCGTTGGGCCTGGGCGCGCCCTGTGCGATCTCGGCGTCGCACGGCGAGGGTATGTCGGACCTCATGGAGCAGGTGTTGGCGCTGTTGCCGCTCGAGCCCGAGGCGCCCGAAAGCGATGTGCCGCGGGTGGCCGTGGTCGGCCGACCGAACGCCGGTAAATCAACATTGGTCAATGCTTTGCTCGGCGAAGAGCGCGTCATCGTCTCCGACCAGCCGGGTACGACTCGCGACAGCATTGCCTTGCCGCTCGAGCGTGCCGGCAAATCTTATGTGCTGATCGACACCGCCGGCGTGCGTCGCCGCGGAAAGGTGCACGACACCGTCGAAAAATTTTCCGCCATTAAAACGCTGCAGGCGTTGGACCAAGCGAACGTCATTATTTTGGTGCTCGATGCCGAGAGCGGTATCAGCGAGCAGGATGCAACGCTCGCCGGTTATGTCTTAGAACGTGGTCGCTCGCTGGTTCTCGCGGTTAATAAATGGGATACGCGCGATGCCGATGCCAAGGAATGGGCCAAGCGTGAGCTCGATCGCAAGCTGACGTTTCTCGACTTTGCGGAAGTGCACTACATCTCGGCGCTGCACGGTCGCGGAATAGGCGGATTATTTGCTTCGGTCGATAAGGCGTTCGCCTCGGCCCACCGTGAACTGCCGACCAATCGCCTCAACCGAGTGTTGCAGACGGCAACCGCCGCCGTTATCCCGCCGATCGTCAAGGGTCGCCGGGTGCGCATCAAGTTCGCCCATCAGGCTGACAAGAATCCGCCGGTGGTGGTGGTGCATGGGAGTCAGGTGAAATCGCTACCCGCGGCCTACCGGCGCTATCTGGCAAAGGTCATTCGCGAGGAATTTGAGCTCGTCGGTACGCCGGTGCGCATCGACTGTAAGGAGGGCGCGAACCCGTTCAGGGACCGTAAGCCGAAAAAAGTCGCGCGGCGGCATAAATCCCGCCCCAGATAGTCGCTTAGCGCCTGAAGATAAAAAGAAAAGGACCGCAGGCACCCGTCTCGTTTTTAGACTAAACCATCTACAGGCATCATTTGTGCATATCTTTCCGGCCGAGGAGGGGCGGCGAGATTGAGCTAACCCCTGACTGAACCGTTTGGGTGGGTGAGGTATAGGATGTCCGCCGCGTCGCCCAGAGGATGGTTAAACACGCTGTGGCTTAAATAGGGGCTGGGTTGAGCGTCTACCACGAAAATGCGCTGGAGCCGGGATCGGCTGTTGCGGAATACACCATTCAGTCCGTGCTGGGCCATGGTGGCTTCGGTATCACCTATCTGGCGCACGATAACGCCCTCGGCGCGAACGTTGCAATCAAAGAATACCTACCGCAGGAAATCGCCACCCGTACTAAACACAGCGCGACCGTTATCCCGCACGCATCGCGCGATGCCATCAAGAATTACCACTGGGGTCTGAAAAATTTCGTGAAGGAAGCGCGTGCACTCGCGCGTTTCAAGCACCCGAATATTGTCCGTGTATTGCGCTTCATCGAAGCGAACGGCACCGCGTACACCGTCATGGAGTACGAGAAAGGCCAAACGCTGTTCCAACATTTAAAAAACTCACAGCAACGGTTGGATGAGCGCGTACTGTTTCGCATCATTATCCCGATCCTGAATGGCTTGCACGAGGTGCACGAGACCGGCCTGCTGCATCTCGACATCAAACCCGAAAATATTTATTTGCGCCAAGACGGTAGTCCGATGTTGATCGACTTCGGTTCCGCTCGGCAAGCGATGAGCGATGGTTCACACGGGACCAAGATTGCGTTGACGCATGGTTATGCGCCGATCGAGCAGTATCCGGACAAGGGCAAGCTCGGTCCGTGGTCCGACATCTACGCCATCGGTGCAACGATGTACCGTTGCGTCACTGGCAAACGTCCGGGCGAGGCGCTGGATCGTTACCGCGCCGTGCTCGATTACAAAGTCGATCCGCTCAAGTCCGCGGTCCAGGCCGGTGCCAAGAACTGTCAGCCGAGCTTGCTCGAATGTGTCGATTGGGCAATGCAGATTCATGCAAAAGATCGACCGCAATCGGCGCGCGAGTTGCAAGATCGGTTCGTTGGCCGCGGTCGCAGCAATACCAGCACCACGTCGACGGTAACGCGCGACCATGCGAAGAGCTCGCGTCCGAGCAAGGCGCAATACCGAGAGCCGACGCGGCGCGTCAGCCTGGGACGTATAGGCGCTTTATTGTTGTTAGCGTTGGTGTTGGGCGGCGGTGGTTGGTTCGCATCAACACAGCTGAGTAACGCCGGTTTTCAATTTCCCACCGTACCGACACCAACGCCGACATTGAGCCCGGCGGCAACAAATGAAACAGCGACAAAGGCCGCGTCGTCGCCGCCGTTGCCAATAGCAGCGTCCTCATCAAGCGTGACTCCGCCGATTGCGGCGATCGCACCGGCGCAACCGATTGCCAAAGCCGGCGTCGCGCAGACGCCACGGAAAATACCGTCGACGTTGCGCTATGTCCTCACCGGTCACGGTGATTGGATTCAGGCAGTCGCCTTCGCCCCCATTGGACGCCGCCTCGCGACTGCCGGTAACGATCGAACGATTCGCATCTGGGAGGCCGATACCGGCTCGCTGGTTACGACGTTGAAGCAAACCTATGCCGCCAATGCGATTGCTTATTCGGCGGACGGTAAAACCTTGGCCGCCGCTAGTGTCGATGGCGTAGTGCGCTTGTGGGACGTGCGGACGGCGAAGCTAAGGGCGCTGGAAGGAATCGGTTATCCGTTGTTCAGTATTGCTTTTGCCGCTAACGGTAGCACCGTCGCCGCCGCTGGCAAAGATCGAATGGTATACGTCTGGGACGTGAAAACCGGCAGTCGATTGCATACGTTGGAAGGGCATAGCGCCGAGGTCAACGCGCTTGCATTCACACCGAACGGCGACAGCTTGGTTTCGGCTGGCGCCGATCGCGTGATTCGCATTTGGAATATGCAAACCGGCAAGGAAGTGAACACGTTACAAGGT
Source organism: Gammaproteobacteria bacterium (assembly GCA_016199745.1). NCBI lineage: Bacteria > Pseudomonadati > Pseudomonadota > Gammaproteobacteria > Gammaproteobacteria bacterium. The sequence continues at coordinate 72,739 of JACQFZ010000056.1, read as the reverse complement.
CATAAAGACGCCGTGCTCGCGCTGGCGTTCTCGCCCGATGGGCGCTGGCTCGCGTCCGGCGATTCTGGGCAAACGATTCGCTTATGGGATATGCGTGAGTCGAAAGTGGTGCGAACCATTACCGACGTGCATCACTCGGTATTGGCGTTAGCGTTCGGGCCGAATGCCGCGTGGCTGGTGGCTGGATCGGCCGACAACAGCGTTTATCTGTTCGATCTCGAAACCGACGGCCCGGTGCAAACGTTGAACGGTCACGAAGGTTATGTGCAGGCGGTCGCGGTATCCGCCGATGGCACCCTGATCGCCTCCGGCGGGCGCGATCAGAGCGTGCGTTTGTGGCAAACGCCGTAGCGATTATCTTCCCGGTAGTCCCAATTGTTTCAACGCGTCGTCCGACAGAAACAGCACCGGATCGACCCGCACACTATTAAGACTCAGCGACCAATGCAGATGCGGACCGGTAACGCGGCCGCTTGCGCCGATGTCGCCGATGCGTTGACCGCGTTTGACGACCGCGCCGTCGTTGACGGCGATGCGATCGAGATGGTTGTACATGCTGATCAAACCTTGGCCGTGATCGATGAATACGGTCCGGCCATTGAAAAAATACTCACCGGTCATGATCACTGTGCCGTCGGCTGGCGCAACTATCGGCGCTCCGCGGCCACCGGCGATGTCGAGGCCGCTGTGCGGTTGGCGTTCCTGATCGTTGAAGAAGCGGCGCGTGCCGAAGATGCCGCTGATGCGTCCGCGCGCCGGTGCATCGAAACGCAGCGGCGGTGTTTCCACATCGGTCCAACGCGCAAAAGCGGCGCGGGTTGCGGTCTGCTCGCGTTCGATGCGTTGCAGGTCGTCGTTGTTCGGTTCGACCATACGCGGGTTTTTTAACCGTATATGTTGCTCGCCGTAAGTTTTTGCTTGGATCGTGAACTCAACCGTGCGCGTTTGGTTGTCGCTATCGTTGACGGTGAGCTGGTGTAGTCCGGGCGCTAACGTCAGTGGTACACCGACCACGGCCTGCCATTCGTTGTCATGCCGCGTCACCATAACGCGGTCCGTGCCCAAGTAAGCGCGCGGTGCGGCGGCGGCCGATCCGAGATGCACCACGACGACACCGCCTGGCACCGGTTCAGCCCGCGGCAACTCCGCGACGACATTCGTTGAGACCAACAGCGCGAACACCGCAATCGCTAATCGCTTCATTTTTGCTCAATCTACCAAGATGTATTTCCCTCCCCGGCGAAGCGGGCGAGGGCAGTTGTTGTGCTACTTCTCTCGCCGTTCTTCAACTCGACAAATAAGCGCGCCTTTCACCAATCGTGCTTCAATCGTGGTGCCCGGTTCCACGGTACTGGCGTCGCGCAAAATTTTTCCGCTGGTCGCATCGCGCACGATTGCATAGCCCCGATCGAGTGTTGCCAGTGGGCTCAGCGTGTTCAGTGCGCGCGCAAGATGCGTTAAGCGTTCGCGGCTACGCTCCATGCGGCGAATCAACGCCTGCCGCAAACGCTCATCATAGTGCCGACAATGGAGCTGACGCGCCCGCAGTCGTGGCAACGGCGATTGGCGTTCGAGTCGGCTCGATAAAGCGTGCAGCGTTGCTCGTACGTCGTGCAATTGCAGCGACTTCGCCGATACCAATCGATGGGTGAGACTGTCGAGTCGATGTCGCAGATTTTCGAGCCGTGCGCGCGGATGCACCAACCGCGCCGTCAGCCAATCGACATTCTGCGCACGTTCGCGCAATAGATCGCGCATGCGCCGAACCAGACGCTGTTCGAAATGGCGGAATTGTTCCTCCCATGCGCGTTGATCCGGGCTGACGAGCTCGGCCGCCGCCGTCGGTGTTGGTGCGCGCACGTCCGCCGCCAAATCAGCGATCGTTACGTCAGTCTCGTGGCCGACGCCGCAAACCACCGGAATCGGACACGCGGCCAAGGCGCGTGCGACCACTTCTTCGTTGAACGCCCATAAATCTTCGAGCGAGCCGCCGCCGCGCGCCAAGATCAACACGTCGCAATCCGCGCGCGTACCGGCAACGCGAATGGCCTCGGCGATGCGGGCGGCCGCACCTTCGCCTTGCACCGGCACCGGGTAAAGCAGCACCGGAATCGCCGGAAATCGTCTACCCAACGTGGTGACGATGTCGTGTAGCACCGCGCCGGTCGGCGAGGTGATAAGGCCGATGCGTCGCGGTAGCCGCGGCAACGGCCGCTTACGCGCCACATCGAACAAGCCTTCCTGCGCCAGCCGTAGCTTGAGCGCTTCGAACGCCCGCCGCAGCGCGCCTTCGCCGGCTTCTTCGATATGATCGACAACCAGCTGATACTCGCCCCGGCCTTCATATAAGGTCAGCCGCGCACGTACCAGTACATGCATGCCTTCCTTCGGCGGCACCGCTGCCTGCCGCGCTTGCGTGCGGAATAGCGCGCATCGGACCTGGGCGGTGGCGTCCTTCAGGCAAAAGTAAACGTGGCCGGACGCGGGCCGTGCCAGGTTGGAGATCTCGCCTTCGATCCAAAGCGGCGGGAAGCTGCCTTCCAGTAAGGCGCGCGCTTCACGGTTCAGGCGCGAAATCGTGTAGATCTCGCGCAGCGGGGTGGGGAAGGTGGCGGTATATTCCATAAAGTAGAAAATAATCCGTATTAGGCCGGCGGAGAAGCCCGGCATTCTGCTCAACTGTCGCTCCCTATGGCACCACGGAAATCGGCTATTGGTGGCACCACCCCGTTTACGACAATCCGTGCCATCCGTACAATAGCGCATGCGGATTATTCAAGAAGCGTTAACTTTCGACGACGTCCTGCTGGTCCCTGCCCATTCGACCGTATTACCGCGCGACGTCGAGCTAAAAACCTCCCTAACACGCACGCTGCGCCTCAATATCCCGCTGCTTTCCGCGGCGATGGATACCGTCACCGAGGCGCGCGCCGGTATTTGCTTAGCGCAAGAAGGCGGCCTTGGCATCGTTCATAAGAACATGCGTCCGGAACGCCAGGCCGACGAAGTGCGCAAGGTCAAAAAATTCGAAAGCGGCATCATCGTCAATCCGATCACGGTCACGCCGGACACCACCGTGCGTGAAGTGCTCGAACTTACCCGTACCCACGGCATCTCCGGCGTACCGGTCACCGACGACGGCAATTTGGTCGGTATCGTTACCTCGCGCGATCTGCGGTTCGAGACGCGCTACAACGAGCCAGTCAGTCGCATCATGACGCCGAAGAACAAGCTGGTCACTGTGCGCGAAGGCGCGCGCCGTGAAGAGATCCAGCGCTTACTGCACGAACACCGCATCGAGAAAGTGCTGGTGGTCGACGACAAGTTCGGCCTGAAGGGCCTCATCACCGTTAAAGACATCCAGAAGTCGACCGAATTCCCTAACTCGGTCAAAGACGCGAAAGGCCGGTTACGCATCGGCGCTGCCGTCGGTACCGGCGGCGATACCGAAGAGCGCGTCGAACGTTTGATCGAAGCCGGCGTCGATGTCGTCGTTGTCGATACCGCGCATGGTCATTCGCAAGGTGTGCTCGATCGCGTTCGTTGGATTAAAAAGCATTACCCCGACGTCCCCGTCATCGGCGGCAACATCGCCACCGGTGATGCCGCGCGCGATTTACAGAAGGCCGGTGCGGATGCCGTGAAGGTCGGCATCGGCCCCGGTTCCATTTGCACGACCCGCATCGTCGCCGGCGTCGGCGTTCCCCAACTCAGTGCCATCTCAGAAGTCGCACAAGCGCTCGCCGGCAGTGATATCGGCATCATCGCCGACGGCGGCATTCGTTATTCCGGTGACATCGCCAAAGCCATCGGCGCCGGCGCTCATGCCGTCATGGTCGGCAGCCTGCTCGCCGGCACCGACGAATCGCCCGGCGAAGTCGAGATTTACCAAGGCCGTTCGTACAAAACCTATCGCGGCATGGGCTCGCTCGGCGCCATGGGCGAAGGATCGAGCGACCGTTATTTCCAAGAAGGCGCTCAACGCGACAAACTCGTCCCTGAGGGCGTCGAAGGCCGGGTCCCGTACAAAGGCTCGATGCCGAATGTCATCCACCAACTCGTCGGCGGCCTACGCTCGGCGATGGGCTACACCGGCTCGAATGACGTCGACGCGCTACGCACGAAGGCGAAGTTTGTGCGCATCACCAATGCCGGTGTGCGTGAGTCGCATGTGCATGATGTGATGGTGACGAAGGAAGCGCCGAATTATCAGCGGGAGTAGCGCTCTTTCGACCGGCTCTTTCTTAGGAGAGGGTAAAGTTGGGGGCGCGATGCTGAAGGCGTTACTGCACTACATCCATTTCATTTCTCGCTGTATAGCTTCCACTTGGTGATAGTTGCCTGACGGTTGTTGTGTGGCCAGCATGCGTTTTACCGTTGTCCCCTCATCGAACCGGATTCACAGATCCCAGCTTTTACTTGAAGTAGCGGATTAATCCTCGTTACCAATTGGCGGCATGCTGCGAACCTCACGCGCTATTGCGCTTGGCATCCATCCGCGCGTTCTGTACGGACTGCGGGATGCCGGCCGGCTCCGGAAGGTTAGCAGGGGTGTGTATCGTCTTGTCAATCTACCGAAGCTTGGCAATCCCGATCTAACTGCTGTTGCGACGCGTATACCCCAAGGCGTTATTTGCCTGATCTCGGCGCTTGCCAGCGAATAGATTAATGTTACCGGTGTTTTGCAAAGGCTATCCCACGGCAGCCTGCGCCAATGCCCACTCGACAAACGCGTCGGCCTCGGGTCGCCGCTCAGCGGGCGTAATTATCCAGTAGCTGCGTTGTATGTTCGCCGGTGCTTCGAACAAGCGTAGCAACATGCCTTGCTGAAGCTCCGGTTTAAGCAATGCCAACGGCGAAAGCGCGACACCGTGGCCTGCGAGTACGGCAATGCTCATCAGGTTAAAGTCTTCATACACCGGCTCGTTCTCATGCTCGGGTGCACTCAGCCCATGGGTGCGAAACCAAGCGCGCCAGTTAGCGGTAGTTACGTCGTGTAGAAGTTCGGCTCGCAATAAGTCCGCGGGTTCGCGAATTTTGCCGAATCGGTCGAGGTATAGTGGGCTGCATACCGGATACGTGGCGCCATCGAACAGACGCCAGGCTCGGCCGCTGCCGTGATAATCACTATCCAACCAGGTAATCACCAGATCTGCGCCCAGGTCGGCATTCATCGCCGAGGCCGTGCTGCTGTAGTGAATGTGCAGCTGGATATTAGGATGTGCCTGTCGGAAGTCAGATAGCTTCGGCACCATCCAGCGTGCTGCCACGGACGGCAGACATGCTACGGTTAGCCGCTTGCTTCGCACCGGGTGGGCGACACTGTCCACCGCGGCATGAACACGGGCAAATCCTTCCAATAGACCGGTCGCCAAACGTTCGCCATTAGCTGTCGGTTGAACCTTGCGACCTTTGCGCTGAAGCAAACGCATCTCCAGCGAACTTTCCAGTTGGCGAAGTAAGTGACTGATCGCCGACTGAGTGACGTGCAATTCCTCAGCCGCCGCACCGACATTGCCCAAACGCGCCACGGCCTCGAAGGCCCGTAACGCGTTGTATGAAGGCATGCTCATGCTGTCGTTTCTCCAGGCTCAGATGGGTTGAAGTCCAATTTCAGTGAATTTATCTCATAGATTAGACGAATAAATGTCATTTTTAATGAGATAAATTTGTGTCCATACTTTTTATCACACCCTTCAGCTGAATTGGTATCTGGCTGGTGAGCCACAACACCCATTTAAGGAATACCCCATGATTGTTCGATCGGTCGAGGAAATTGCAGCTACTGCCCGGGACGTTGCTTGGGGCAACGGCCAGAGTCGCCGGCTGCTTGTTAAGGGCGACGGGATGGGCTTTGCCATCGCCGAGACCCTGGTATTAGCTGGCACGGAATCGCTGCTTGAGTACAAGAACCATCTCGAAGCGTGTTACTGCATTGCCGGCGAAGGCGAGATAGAGGACATGGCCGGCAAACGTTACTCCATTAGGCCAGGCGTCATCTACGCGCTCGATCAGCACGATCGGCACTACCTGCGCGCACGTACTGATATGCGTCTGATCAGCGTTTTTAACCCGGCAATTGAAGGTCATGAGCGACACAATTTGAAGGCAGAGGGGAGCTCCTCTTACTGAGTCGCGCCTACTGAAGCTCTGTGCGTATCGGTGTGCGAGCAGAACTCCATCCACGAAAAATTCACCGATTGTTGAGGAGACATACATGAAGAGTTCCAGCACCAAGGTACATCGCATCGCCCGCATTGCGGTATTGGCGATACTGGCAAGTGCGATCGCTCCTGCCAGCATGGCGGCGTCGACGGTCGAGGGCAACCTGCTGCAAGTGGGCACGGACCTGACCTACCCACCTTACAACTACTACGACGACAACAAGCAGCCCGCCGGTTTCGATGTCGAATTCATGAGTGCGTTATCCAAGGCGGCTGGACTCAAGGTGAAATTCTTGGACACTCGGTTCGAGAACCTGATCATCGGCGTGAAAGGCAACAAGTTCGACGTCATCGCCTCGACGCTGTACGTCAAGCCGGATCGTGCGCAACAGGTCACCTTTATTCCATACATGAAGACCGGCGTGTCCATCGCTGTGGCCAAGACCAGCAGCTTCAAGCCCGCCGAACCGGAGCAACTGTGTGGCAAGAAGGTCGCCTCGATTAAAGGCGCGGCTTGGATTGCCGATCTGAAGAAGCTTTCAGGGACCACTTGCGTGGGCAAGGGTGCCATCGATGTGCGTGAGTTTCCGACCTCTCCCGAAGCCACGCAGGCACTCATATCCGGGGGTGTCGATGTGCAACTCGAAGACTCAGCTGTGCTACAGGATGCTTCGCGAAAAACAGGTGGCCGCGTGGTCATCAGTAGCAATCGCAATCTGTATCCGGTAGTGGTCGGGCTCGGCCTGAATCAGCAGAACAAGGAACTGGTCGAGTCGCTGCAAGCGGCTCTGGAAAAGCTGCGCGCAAGCGGCGACTACCAAAAACTGTTAACCAAGTACAACGTGTCTGCACCTACTGCCCACGAGTTCCAGGCCGCCATCGCGCCGTAAGCTCATCAAGGAAGAGGTGTTTTTGAAAGTTGTAGTGGCTGTGTGTGATGGGATGTCGTAGTAAAGGGGCAATGGCGCAGGCCATCGCCCCTTTTAGTTTATGTGTGTCCAGCATCGGTGCAGACCTTGAGGTGAAAGTTATTTGGAGAACTCAATCGCAGGAATGTTGAGTCAACCATAAGGAGGTGAGTAGTCCGTCTTGAATTGACCGTCTGCCGTGAGTTCTGAGGAGGCATATCTTTATGAAGAGTTCCAACACCAAGGTGCGCCGTATCGCTCGCATTTCCGCAATGACCCTACTCGCAACTTCGATTACTACTGTCAATGTGGCGGCGTCGACGAACGATCTGCTACAAGTGGGCATCGACTTGACCTATCCACCTTACAACTATTTCGACGACAACAAGCAGCCCGCCGGCTTCGACGTCGAATTCATGAAGGCGTTGTCCAAGATATCTGGACTCCAAGTCAAATTTCTGGACACCCGTTTTGAGAAGTTGATCACCGGAGTGAAAGACAAGGAGTTCGATGTCATTGCCTCGACGCTATACGTTAAGCCGGATCGTGCGCAGCAGATTAATTTCATCCCATATATGAAGACCGGTGTATCCATCGCGGTGGCTAAGACCAATAGCTTCAAACCCATCGAGCCGGAGGATCTATGTGGAAAGACGGTTGCCTCGATCAAGAATGCTGCCTGGATCGCCGACCTGAAGAAGTTGTCAGAGACTGCCTGCCTGGGAAAGGGGGCCATCGATGTGCGCGAGTTTCCGACCTCTCCTGATGCCACGCAGGCGATCATCGCCGGCAGTGTGGATGTGCAACTGGAAGACTCGGTCGTGCTGGCGGATGCCGTACGAAAAACCGGCGGTCAAGTGGTCATCAGCAGCAATCGCAATTTGTATCCCGTTGTAGTGGGGCTTGGCCTGAATAAACAGAACAAGGAACTGTTCGATACGCTGCAAATGGCGCTGGATAAATTTCGTACGAGCGGTGAGTACCAGAAGCTGCTGAGAAAATACAACGTGGCTGCGCCGGCTGCCTATGAGTTCGAAGTCGCTATGACGGCCGGTTCCGACAAACAAAAGGCAGCCACTTTGACTCGATGCGTCGAGTTGATGTCGAAGTTACATGCCTCTGAGAGCAAAACCACTATGACGGCAAGATGCGCCGAGATAATGACGCGAGTACCTTGAAACAGTATCGAGAATACTTGCGCTAGCGTCGGCCGTTTTGACAGCTTTTCAAAAATAAAAACTCACTGCGACGACCTAACCAATACCCCGCAACAGCTGAATATATTGACGGCACTCGGAGCAACACCGCCAACCTATATGTATGCATATACGCGTTTGCCAGGCCCCTTGGGTATAAATCGTGTTCAACACGCCAAATAGTGAATTTATCTCACGAATTAAGCGAATAAATGTCATTTTTAATGAGATAAATTTGTGTCCATACTTTTATCACACCTCTTGAGCTGAGTTGTGATGGTTGGCTCAGCGGTGGCCACAAACCCGTTAAGGAACACCCCATGATTGTTCGATCTGTCGAGGAAATCGCCGCCACTGTTCGGGACGTTGCCTGGGGCAACGGCCAGAGCCGGCGGCTACTCGTCAAAGGCGACGGTATGGGCTTCGCCGTCGCCGAGACCCTCGTATTAGCCGGCACTGAATCGTTGCTCGAGTACAAGAACCATCTTGAAGCGTGTTACTGCATTGCCGGAGAGGGTGAAGTAGAGGACATGGCCGGCAATCGTTACCCGATCCGGCTGGGTGTTATCTATGCGCTCGATCAGCACGATCGGCACTACTTGCGCGCGCGCACTGACATGCGCCTGATCAGTGTCTTCAGCCCCGCCATCGAAGGCCACGAACGACACAATTTGAAAGCAGAGGGGAGCTCCTCTTACTGAGAGAGGCATCTGCTATACATCGATAAGCCAATGGCTTTACTGCTGAAGCTCTGTCCGCATCGGTGTGCGCGCAGGACTCAACACGAAAATTCACCGGTGTTTGGGATAGGGAGACCTATGCTTCTTGAAGCACATACTTCTGAGGAGACATACCATGGAAAATTCAAGCATCACCGCGCGCCGTATTGCCCGCATTGCCACGTTGGTCTTACTGACAAGCATGACCATCCCCGCGAGCGCCGCCACCTCGACGGTTGAGCCCGGTGTGCTGCAAGTGGGTACAGACCTGACCTATCCGCCCTACAACTACTTCGACGACAACAAGCAGCCCGCCGGTTTCGATTTCGAATTGGTGACGGCATTGGCCAAAATAGCCGGACTCAAAGTGAAAGTCCTGGACACCCGATTTGAGAACCTGATCATCGGCGTGAAAGGTAACAAGTTCGATGTCATCGCCTCGACGTTGTACGTTAAGTCGGATCGTGCGTTACAGATCAACTTCATCCCATATATGAAGACCGGCGTCTCCATCGCCGTGAGCAAGACCAGCAGCTTCAAGCCCGTCGAGCCGGAGGAGTTGTGCGGCAAGAAAGTTGCGTCGATCAAGGGCGCGGCCTGGATCGCCGATCTGAAGAAGTTGTCAGAGACGGGTTGCGTGGGGCGGGGTACCATCGATGTGCGCGAGTTTCCGACATCGCCCGAGGCCACGCAGGCAGTTATGTCCGGCGGTGTGGATGTGCAACTGGAAGACTCGGCCGTACTCTGGGACGCCGTACGAAAGACAAATGGCCGCGTAGTCATCAGCAGCAATCGCAATCTGTATCCGGTAGTGGTCGGGCTCGGCCTGAATAAACAGAACAAGGAACTTCTCGATACGCTGCAAACGGCGCTGAACAAATTTCGTGCGAGTGGCGGTTACCAGAAGCTATTGAAGAAGTACAACGTGTCCGCGCCTGCTGCTTATGAGTTCGAGGTCGCCGTCATGGCTGACGCTGACAAGCAAAAAGACGCCACTATGACGAGATGTCTCAAGATGATGTCGAAATTGCATTCCTCTGAGAATGAAGCCGCCATAAAAGCAAGATGCGTCGAGATGATGCGGTGAATATCTATCTCGAAATAGTATCGAGAACATACGCGTTGCCGCCGGCCGTCCCGGTGTGACGTTCCTTTCCTTACCAACCGATCAAGGATTCGATCAAACGAGTAGAGAGCCCAATGGTCGACTTCGATTGGTCGTATGTCTGGAGTTTATTTTCGTACAAGGATTTTTGGGAAGCCACTTTGCTTGTAGTTTGGCTAAGCGTGCTTACCTGGGTGGTGAGCACTGTGCTGGGTTTCTTCGTGGCACTGGCCAAAGATTCGAAGCGCTGGTTCTTGCGTACCTTGGCCTCGATCTACGTTTGGTTCTTTCGCAGCTTGCCGTTGATGGTGTTGTTGATTTTTGTCTACAACCTCCCGCAACTGCTGCCGAGCATGGGGGTGCTGCTATCGGAACCTTTCTGGGCTGGTCTCATCGCGATGGTTCTCAGTGAAACCGCCTACATCGCCGAGATTCATCGTGGTGGGTTACTTTCCATCCCCAAAGGTCAGCATGAGGCTGCACGGGCGTTGGGAATTCGATTTGGTGGTCGCCAGCGTCTCATCGTTTTACCGCAGGCGTTGCGTGTAGCGTTGCCGTCGCTTGCGAATGAATTTGTCACGATCGCTAAGTTGACATCGCTTGTCTCGGTTATCTCACTGGCCGAGATCTTGTTGGTTGGCCAGCGGCTGTATACCCGTAATTTTAAAGTTATTGAAACGATGCTGGCGGTGGCGGCGTACTACGTCTTCATCGTCAGCGTATTCAGCTATTTGGTTAGCCACTTGGAACGTTGGCTGGACGTCACCAAGCGCAACCCTGGGGAAATGGAGAAGATGCCTATAGCCGGCGAGTCTACTGTTAATGGGCCCGCCATTGCCAACGGGTCTGTACCTGTAGTCCTGACTAAGACCGGATGGCAAGGCACGGATAGGCGCAAGCGCCCACGATCTGCTCCCCCGGATCGACCGGTGGTCGCCGTTGAAGGTGTGTCCAAATCGTTTGGGCGCAAGTGTGTTCTCGATAACGTGTCAGTCAGTGTCGGGCCGAGCGAAGTGCTCAGCATCATCGGACCTTCAGGCTCGGGCAAGACCACACTGATCCGAACCATCAACGCGCTTCAAGACATCGATGGCGGTTGCATTCGGCTCGACGGCGATGTGTGGATAGATGCGCGCCACGGATACATCTTGTCCGAGCAATTCCATCAGCAGGTCACACATGTCGGCATGGTGTTCCAGAACTTCAATTTGTTCCCGCATAAGACCATTCTCGAAAATGTCATGCTCGCGCCCTGTTATCACACACTGGGTAATGACGATGAACTAAGGGCACGGGCGTTGACCGTGCTAGAAAAGGTCGATATGAAGGTCCATGCAATGAAGTTTCCGCACCAGTTGTCCGGCGGTCAGCAGCAGCGCGTGGCCATTGCCCGCGCGCTAGCCATGCAACCACGCGTGATGCTGTTCGATGAGCCCACGTCGGCGCTTGATCCAGAACTCGTCAGCGAGGTTCTGCGAGTCATCGAGATGTTGGCGAAGGAAGGCATGACGATGATCATTGTGACGCATGAGATGCGATTCGCCCTGAGTGTAAGCGACCGCATGGTGATGATGGAGGCGGGCCGTGTCGTCGCTAACGGAACGCCCGACGAACTATTGGCAGCGCCGGCCGGCACCCGTATTGCCAACTTCTTGGCACAGTCGCGGTATTGAGCGCACCAGTCATGGCTGTGCGCGACACCTCGCGCGGACTCATTCGATAATTACCCGCAACCACGCCGGAGCAACCCAATGAATCCAAGTATTGCGCAAATCTACAATCCCGATGTAGGCGCATCTGCTTATCAAGCAATTCCTGATGCAATCTATCGGGTCAAGCTCACTTTTCGAGTCGATTTTACGAACGGTGGGTATGTGTATGGCGAGGATTTTCTTCTCGATATTCCCACTTCAACCGTGTCATTTGAAAGGGCGGCTGAGATGGTTGTATCTGCAATGAATCTTCTGCGTGCTGGGCCAGTCACCATTTTCTCTATGCAGGTGGTGCGTCGCGGTGAGCATCAAGACGCTTCTTGAAAGAATTAACCGAGAACCTAATCCGTTCGTGCTTGGTTGCTGGCGGAGGCGAAGACAACCGAAGAGCAGTACGGCGATATCGCGCAAAAGCGATACCGTCGTACCAACCCTTATTTGATTCAGGTTCGTCAACCATTGTTGTGTCCACGATGCAGGAGATGATGGGCGCGTCTCGTGATCTGTGCGTCCGCCGACAAGAAACGCTCGTATCGTGAACTACCAGAAAATCCTCGATACCATCCATCGCGATATCACGCCGACCCTGAACCAAGGCCGTGTGGCCGACTATATCCCCGCGCTGGCGGACGTGCCGTTGACGAAGTTCGGTATGGCGCTCTATACCGTTTCGGGCGAGACGTACCAGGTCGGCGATGCCGCTGAGAGCTTTTCGATTCAAAGCATCTCGAAGCTATTTGCCTGCGCACTGGCGTTTCAGCTTTTAGGCGAAGATCTGTGGCATCGCGTCGGACGTGAGCCTTCCGGCACGGCGTTTAATTCCCTCGTGCAACTCGAGTATGAGGGCGGCAAGCCGCGCAACCCATTCGTAAATGCGGGCGCCTTGATCGTCACGGATATCCTATGCAGCCGCTTCGTGCAATCGGAGATGACGCTCGCGCAGTTGTTGCGTCACCTGAGCGCCAACCCGGCGGTGGATTACAACATGAACGTCGCATCGTCGGAGCGCGTACAGGCGCATCGTAATACGGCGATGGCGCACTTCATGAAAAGCTTCGGAAACTTTCATAACCCGGTCGACACCGTGATCGACGCCTACTGTCGCCAGTGCGCTATTGAAATGAATTGCGTCGACCTGGCACGGGCCGTTTCATTTCTCGCCAACGGCGGCATCGTGCCGTGGAGTGGAGAACATATCCTCGACAGCAGCTCGGCAAAACGCTTGAGCGCGTTGATGCTGACCTGTGGCACATACGACGCGGCGGGCGATTTCGTCTTTCGCGTGGGTCTGCCGGCCAAGAGCGGGATCGGCGGTGGCATCGTTGCAGTATTGCCGGGCGAAATGGGGGTTTGTGTATGGTCCCCGGGCCTCGATCGCAGCGGCAATTCGCTAGCCGGCGTGCAGGCGCTGGAATGGCTGACCACGCTGACGCAACGATCTATTTTTTAGGTCCAGTCGTCAATTACCCGCAACCGCGCCGGAATCCCGATGTGGGCGCATCTGCTTATCAAGCAATTCCTGATTCAATCTATCGGGTCAAGCTCACTTTTCGAGTCGATTTAAGGTCTGCGCTTCGAATTATTTTCCATGCTGATCGAAGCGGCGCGGGCAGGATCGGGAATGGCGTTGGTGCCACGATTCCTAGTCGCCCATGAATTGGCGGGACGGACACTGCTTATACCTTGCCATCTGTCGCTGCGCAGCGAGCGCGGTTATTACTTCGTGCACCCGGAGCACAAATAAAGTTCCGAGTTGTTGCAGACATTCAAGGACTGATTGCTTGATGCGGCGAAGCAGTATCGTGAATCCTAAGCGGAAGCTTCTCTTGTCGCCAAAGAATTAACCGATCGCTTGATCAGTGAACACGGTTTTAAAGATATGCGATCTACCTTTTAGTAAATGCGTCATTGTCTGTTTCCCTTCTTGATGCAAGAACTGGCAGAACGTCTCCGCCACCCGCGGTAGCTGCTTTTCTGTGCGACGCACAGCGAACCATTCACTAACGACCGGTGTGCCAATCACCTTAAGCCGACTCAGGCGACCGACTTGCAGCTCCAACGCGACCGCATACGCCGACAAAAAAGCGATTCCCATGCCGGCCATTACCGCTTGCTTGATCGTTTCGTTGCAATCCAATTCCAACACTGCTTTGGGTCGAAAATTATTTTCCAAAAAATAGCGATCGGTGAGAATTCGCGTTCCCGATTTCGGTTCGCGAACTAGGAAAAATTCTGAGTTTAATGTCTCCAGTAATATGCGGTGTTTGTTTACCAACGCGTGATCGTAGTTGGCTATAAAGAAATACGGATGCTCGGCGAACGATTCGGCGACCGTGTCAATTTCTTGTGGTGTGTCGTCCATAATGGCGAGGTCAATTTGATTGTCGGCGAGCAATTCCAACGTGCGTTCACGGTTTTGCACGTTCAAGCGCAGTTCGATGTTCGGGCATTGCCGACAGAAATCGGCAAGTAGGCGCACCGCGAAATATTTCGCGGCGCTGACCATGCCGATGTTTAGCGGACTAACGTGCCCCCCGCGCAGTGCCGATAGGTCTTCTTCTGCTACACGCAATTGCTGGGCAATGGTGTTCGCATGACGTGCCAGTGTGGTCCCGGCTTCTGTTAGATAGATGCGTTTACCCATTTTCTCGAACAACGGCAAACCGACCCGGTCTTCCAGTTGTTTGATCTGCATCGAGACGGCGGGTTGCGTGAGGCACAAATCTTCGGCAGCACGCGAGAAACTGCGATTGGCAGCCACCGAAGCAAACACCGTAAGCTGGCGAAAAGTTATGTGTCTCATTTGTGGCAGATGATCAACAAATCGATCGTGGGAACGACGAACCACACACGGCGACTACAATTTCTGGCACCAACAGTGTTGTTGTCATGATCGAGCGCTTGCCGATCGATATGGAAGGGGGTGGCAGAGTGCAAGCCGCACAATAAGGGCACTCCCACCGCAACGCATCAAGGCATGAGGTTAGGTTGTGGCTCATTAAACTTCCTTGTCATTGGACCAATTACGACAACGCCTCGTCAGTGAACACGCGAAAACCGATTTCCGGGCGGTAGCCGTGAATTTCGCGCGTATCGAGCGCTTCCATGAACGCCAGGATCTCCTTGCTGATGAGTTGTCCGGGCAACAACACTGGGAAACCGGGCGGATAGGGAATCACGAACGCCGCTGACACGAGCGTATCGCCCAGCGCCACCTGCCGTTCAAGCTCCGTCAACGTGATGTGGCGGCACAGGCTCCCATCGTGCGCCATGAAGTAAGCCTTACGAATGTCACCCTCCGGTGTTAACGGATCGCAGCGAAACCGTTGATGAAATTCGCTGAAGTTCGGCAGCGGTGGTTGCTGCTGAGTCAGCGTATCGATCCGTGCTCGATGCCGGTGCAGCTCCACCGGACTGATGTCATCGGTGCGCTGATCGAACGCGTGGGCAAGCTTCGCTAACACCTCGATCAAGTACGCGACCGCGCTGCGCGTGGTGCCGATGTTGGTCATGAACAGCACCGTATTGCGCGAGGTCTTATTAATCTGGATGCCGAACATATCCATCAAGTACTCGTGCTTGAAAGTGTCGCCGTCAATACCGGTCGCGCCGATATGGAGCGTCAGGCGTGTGGGATCAATCACAAACTCATCGCTCCGCCAGCACTGTTCCATGCACGTCCAAGGCTGGTCTGTATTGAAATAGCTATCGATACCAGAGGATCGAAATTCCGCTGGGATTAAATCGGTCGGAGTAAGAAAGCGGAAATACTTTTTTATCAACGGATGCGTTGCGATCTGTTTTCGCAGTGTCATTGCGTGATTCAACTGCAATTGAACCAATTCGTAGCCTTCGAGCTCGACTTGCCGGCGGCCGACGTCGAGCGACGCCAGGATTTGATAGTTCGGCGAGGTCGATGTGTGCGTCATATACGCCTCGCGAAACGCCACCTCGACATTTTTTTTGAAGTCCTGGTCGTAGACGTGAATCATCGATCCTTGTCG
Source organism: Gammaproteobacteria bacterium (assembly GCA_016199745.1). NCBI lineage: Bacteria > Pseudomonadati > Pseudomonadota > Gammaproteobacteria > Gammaproteobacteria bacterium. The sequence goes on along the minus strand of JACQFZ010000056.1, from coordinate 56,931 downwards.
TAGCGCCGTCAGGGTCTTGTGGGTCGAGTGTGTTACGTACACGCGTATGCGTGCCATAGCCGGATCGGGCACGAGGCGCGTGGACAACCAAAGCGCGTCGTCGGCGGTATCGCTGAACGATTCTTTGAAATCGAGATAGCGCTGCTGATAGTCGGGACTGTCGAAGCGTTCGCGCAGCCGTGCGGCGGCGCCCATGCCAGTGCGTCGGCGATATGCCGGATGAAATCCGGCGAACGCGAACCACGCCTCGTCCCAGAGGAAGATCAGATCCGGTTTGATAGCGAGGCATTCCTCCATGACGCGCTCGACGTCATATACCACGCCATCGAAGGTGCAGTTAGTGAGCAGCACGAGCTTAACCCGATCGAGCTTGTCAGCACGGCGAAATGCGAGCAGCGTGCGTTTGATCTCCCGCAGTGGTACGGCGCCATACATGGCGTACTCATTCAGCGGATAGGCATCGAGGTACGCGACTTGCGCACCCGAGAGCACCATGCCGTAGTGATGCGACTTATGACAGTTGCGGTCGAGCAGCACGATATCACCCGGCTGGATTAACGCCTGCACAACGATTTTGTTCGCGGTCGAGGTGCCGTTGGTGACGAAGAACGTGTACTTGGAACCGAAGGCGCGCGCCGCGAGCACCTGCGCGAGCTTCATCGGTCCGGTTGGCTCCAGTAGTGAGTCGAGGCCACCGGATGTGGCCGAGGTTTCCGCCATGAATATGCCGAGCCCGTAGAACTGCGCCATATCTCGAATCCAGTGCGATTGCAGAATCGACTTGCCGCGAGAGATAGGCAGCGCATGGAATGCCCCCGTCGGTTGCTGGCTGTATTCACGGAGCGCGGTAAAAAAAGGCGTCTGGTAGCGATCTTCGATTGCCTGCAAAATGCTGCAGTGCAGCTCGTGGTCATCGTCCTCGCTATAAAACCCGCGTTGGAATTTCTCGCCCAGCTGACCAGCAATGTCTTCCCTCGGCACATCGGCCACCATGTATAGATCGATCTCGGGCCGTAGCTGCGCGATCTTGGCGCCGAGCCAACAACCGCGTTCGCTCTTTGGCAAACGCTCGAGCGTATGTAGTGCCGCTTCATTGCCGTCGACCAGTTTGTGCAATACGTCAAGCGTGAATTTCGACTTCAACAAAAAGCCGTGGCGGATCACACAGGCCTGGAGGTTGAAGTTGAGCAATGCAGCGATCAAAGCGTCCTCATAACTTGGGACAGTTACGATCTCATAAATAAATTTGTCCTCCGGCCGGCGCCGGCGACGCACACGCGCGCGCAGCGATTCTTCCTGTTGTGCCGACAAATTATCGACGATCAACACTTCGAAGTAGGGGCGGCGCGCGTCGTCCCGGCGTTCTTCGCGCGCCGCTTTCCCGACAGCAGCGTCGTTGCCGGTGAAGCACAGTCCGCCTGGGGCGGAGCGGTACGTCTGACCCGACACCGCACGCGCGATCGGCTGCACCGACTCGTTGAACCGGCGAAACTCCCCGTTGTGAAACAGTGTGAGTAAGCGCTCGAACTGGATCCGGCCAGGGAATGCCCAATAGCTTTCGATGGGTTCGAGTTGTTGTAGAATCTTAGCGGTGCGACCGCGCACCGATTCGATGTTGCCGCCGTTACTCCCGGCGTCGGTCAGGCAGGTTGCGTTATCCGCCAGATGTATCCAGTAATCGTTCCGTGCTTCCCAAACACCGCCAAAAAAACTGATCGAGTTGTCGCGTTGTGATTGGGCGGCATTCAACTTAAGGTTCATTTCATAGCCTGTGGCGACGTTCTCGCCATCGTTGGTAGGTGGGTGGATTGTCGCGAGTCCCACGTTGGTCTCATCGTGCGGCGAGGGTTGTCGGAACTTTCCAGCCGCGCTCTTTGTAGTATTCGAGAGCGCCGCGATGGAACGGAGCCGATAGACCGCGCAGCATTTCCTCTGGGGTGAGATGTTTGAACGCGACAGCAGAAGGCAGTCCAGGCGACCGACTACTTTGGCAACTTTTCGCCACTTCCTGTTTTATTTCCGGCACGGACAGTGCGGCTCTCAGCTGTCTAGACGAGTATCGTTATGATCGCTGTCGCGAATTTTGTTTTGACGACGGTTTGAATCAAACTCAACGTCTTATCTAACGACTTGCCTCAGCAGCGGCTCGTCGTTGCGATCGAAAGCATCGAAAGCGATGGCTCGGTTGGCCAGCTGTGTCGATGACGTCGTTGATTCCGATCGCAGGTTCATCATCAGAACAGTGTGGATGACAATTAATCTCAAAAAAAATGAAATTTTTTCCATTAACTTATGAGATAAAATCACCAAGATGCGGTGTCTGATCTCACCGCTTGACTCCGGGCTAGTGGAATCCCGGTGAAAAGGATCTCCCCGAGGAAATGGCTCAACAACCAATGGGCAGCGGACAGTACTGCTATCTGCTCACGGTCACCGATAATCTAAGCCGCTATCTGTTTGGCTACGGCCGTGGGCGACACCAAGCCCGTGTTCACTCGCCTGTTCAAAGGAGCAAAGGAGTGGGGAGTGAATGGCACTTAACTTAACAACGGACTTCTCCCGAATTCATGGGGAGAAAAGGTAGTGAATTCATCGTAGCGCTGCCGTTGGCGGAAGCGCCGACTACCAAAGCGCCTGCCGCGGATATTATCCGAGCGGAAACGCGGCTGTGGACTCGTTGCGCGTGCTGATAGCGGATGACAATATCGACGCCGCACTAAGTTTGACCATGCTGCTCGAACCGTTGGGGCATGTCGTACATGTTGTGCATGATGGCCCGCGCGCTATCGAGGCAGCGCAGGAGTATCGACCCCACGCTCTGTTGCTGGATATCGGTTTGCCGAAGATCGATGGGTACGGGGTGGCCAAGCGTCTGCGCGCAAATGAGGCGTTTCAGAACAGCGTAGACGAAGTGACTGATTCATTGGTGGGCGATGCAGGGTTTGAACCTGCGACCCCTGCCGTGTGAAAGCGATTTGGGGTGCTTTCGCTTCAACACGTTATCGACGCATGTGTTTTACAAACAGTACTTTAGGCTACTTCACGTTACCGTCGTCACCTGCGAATTCCCGACCTGAGTGTCCCAAATTTGTCCCAAAAATCGGATCGAGCTTCACATTCGCATAATACCGAAACGGCAAGGGTCACAACAGGCCGAGTAAGTGTCCCAAGGCGATCTCATTTGCGCTCGCAGTACTGTGCCTACATTTTGCGACCCGCATCGGGATGACGAGGCTGATTTAAAAGTAATCGATATTGGGTAGGAATGCTGCCCGTCGTAATTGACCACTTCGCTAAAAACATCAATCAGATATCCGGGCAAACAAAAAAATGACTTTGTTCTGAGCCTCGAAAATATGCTATATTTGGCATACTCGGTGTGTGAATGACGGCTAAACCGGTGGTATGGATTGGTTCGTCCAAGGAAGATCTTCGCAAATTGCCGGAGGCTGTGCAGGACATGTTCGGCTACGCGCTGTTCCTGGCCCAGACCGGTAAGCGCCATCCGGATGCCAAGCCGCTCAAGGGTTTTGGCGGGGCGTCGGTATTGGAGGTTGTTGAAGATTACCGTAGTGATACCTATCGGGCGGTTTACACCGTGAAGTTCGCCCAGGCGGTTTACGTATTGCATGTGTTTCAGAAGAAATCGAAACACGGAATCGCCACACCGAAGCAAGAGCTGGACTTGATTAAAGACCGGCTGAAGCGAGCAATCGAGTTCCATTCGTCTTGGAAGAGGTAGGATCATGCGCAAGAAAATTCCTGTAACTGTCGGCAGCACTAACGTCTACGCCGATTTAGGTTATGATAAACCCGACGAGGCGCTCGCCAAAGCGCAGCTTGCGGCTCGCATCGGTGAAATCCTCGAAATCCGCAAACTCACTCAAAGTGCCGCAGCTGAACTTCTTGGAATCGACCAGCCCAAGATTTCTGCGCTCATCCGCGGAAGACTCCGAGGCTTTTCTTATGAGCGACTGCTCAAGTTCTTGACCGATCTTGGATGCGATGTCGAAATCGTCGTGACACGCCCCAAAACCCGCCAGCGTTCGCGCGGTGAGGTGTTGGTTAAGGTTGCCTAACGTCCCGAGCTATGGATCGGCAGGATGAACGATGCGTAAGCGAACCGTTAAAGGTCTTGAGGTTGAGAAGAGTTCCGGCAACATCTTTGCCGATCTCGGTCTGCCGAACGCGGAAAAACTGAAGACCAAATCCGGTTTGGTCATTCAGATCATAAAGGCCGCGCGTCGTCTTGGTCTGTCGCAGGAAAAAGCGGGCCAGCGTATGGGGTTGCCGCTTCCCAAGGTTTTAGGTCTGTTTCGTCGCGACTTTGCCAATGTATCCGAACGCAAGCTCATCGATTGTCTCAACCGGCTCGGCTGAGCTATTGGTGCGTTGTGGACAGATCGGTTGGCCGTCGCCACGTTTGAAGATGGTTGGCGTGCATGCCTCCACACTGAGACACGGCGCGAATAAATTCGCGCGCGTTGTCCCAAAACTGTCCCAAGACACAACGACGGGACACGCGGCAGCTACAAGTACTTGAAAACATGGTGGGCGATGCAGGGTTTGAACCTGCGACCCCTGCCGTGTGAAGGCAGTGCTCTACCGCTGAGCTAATCGCCCCGAGAGGGAGCGGAAGTTTACGCGGGGAAGTGCGGGACCGTCAATTTGCGGTGGGATGGCGCAATTTCCCGTGTCAGCGGTACGTCTGTGGGCCGCGGGTGCGCTAACATGCGCGGCCTATGCGCATAGATAAAAGTATCTCGCCAATGAAAATTCGCGCGTTAAAGGCCGTCCTAACGGTAGGAATCAACGCCTGCTTGCTGTTTTTCGCCATTACAGCGCACGCCGAGTGGCTGAGTCGCGACGAGGCGATCATGGGTACGGCCGTGCATGTCGAGCTCTGGCACGATGATCGGGCGGCGGGAGAATCGGCGATCGCTGCGGTGATAGCGGAGATGAACCGCATTGACCGGCTGATGAGCCCGTTCAAGCCGGAAAGTGAGTTGTCTCAGATCAATCGCGAGGCGGCAAAGGCGCCGCTGCCAATCAGCCGCGAAATGTTCGACCTCATTGCCCGCTCCATTCAGTTTTCCGAGATGAGCGACGGCGCCTTCGACATTACCTTTTCCAGCGTCGGCTATCTCTATGACTACCGCAAAGGAATAAAGCCGACGGATAAGCAGATTGCCGAAGCATTGCCCGGCGTCAACTACCATCATCTGCTGCTCGATCGAGACAAACAGACGATCCGATTTGCCCGCGCCGGCGTGCGGATCGACTTAGGCGGTATCGCCAAGGGTTATGCCGTCGACAATTGCATCGGCCTGTTGAAAGCGCGCGGCGTGCGCGAGGCGCTGGTAACCGCCGGTGGCGATAGCCGGGTGCTCGGCAGCAAACACGGCCGGCCATGGATCGTCGGGATTCGCGATCCACGGCGTAAAGATCAGGTAGTGGCGAAGATTCCGTTGGTCGATGCTGCCATATCCACGTCCGGCGACTACGAGCGCTATTTCGAAGTCGATGGCGTTCGTTATCACCACATCATCAATCCGAAGACCGGTAAATCCGCCAGCGGAGTGCGCAGCGTGACGGTGATTGGGCCGGACAGTATTACTAACGAGGGCCTAACCAAGAGCGTGTTTATCATGGGGCCGGAGCGTGGCCTGAAGCTGATCGACTCGATGCCGGGGATCGATGCCGTCGTCGTCGATGACAAGGGCATGTTGTATTACTCCTCAGGGTTACGGCGGGGCGATGCCGGCGCTTCTCAATAATTATTAATTAACGTTCGGATGTTGGCATTTTTTTAAGTAGCGAACGGCATTCGGCGTCATGCGTCGACATTTTTGCCACGAATCGTCTAGCCAATGTCATAAATTGCACCCCCATCACAGTTTTTTGCCCGATATGCGGGAATTTGACCGCGACGAAGGGCGGAATTATTGGAACACCTTCGTTTAGACTTGCCAGCCTAAAGGGAGGCTCCCTGTCAGAAAGGGCATAGCCATCGAAAGATGGTGACGCAAAGCACCGAGGCTACAGGCGCATCGCGCCCATGCCAGTCGGGCTGCCACATAGCCAAACAACAATACGAAAGTCAGGAGGTTGGTATGCGTGCCCTTGATAATATCAAGAACAGGGTTGTATTCGCCTTCGTAGTAATGATGGTTGCCGCGCTAGCGGCTTGTAGCGACGGTGGCACAGGCTCCGATTCCAACTCCGACTCTGGTGACGATAGCGTTACCATCCAGGGCAATGTTCCCATTGCCTATGTCAGGCGTCCCGTCAGTACTCTCGGCAACCCGACCGATTCGATCATCACTGGCGCCGGCGGCGACTTGTACGTCCGTGATCGGTCCTCTCCGAGCGGTAGTGAAACCAATGTGACCGGCAGTTACACCGACGGTAAGGGCGATGTTTCCGACCCCGAGGTTTCGTACGACGGCAAAGAAGTTTTATTTGCCATGCGCCGCAACGGCGATGCCCACTGGTCGATTTGGGAATACAACACCGAAACCAAAAACCTGCGGCAGATTTCGTGTCAGAGCAGTTTCGCCGGTGACGATGTCGACCCGGCCTACCTGCCGGATGGGCGTATCGTCTTCGTCTCCAACCGTCAGATAGGTAGCAAAACCAAAATGACGGCCGATGGCGGGCCGGTGTATACCTACCACGACGAATACGAGCGCGAAGAAACAACTGCGCTGCACGTCATGAATGCCGATGGCAGTAGCTGCCAGCAGATTTCCTTCAACCAGAGTCACGATCGCAATCCGACGGTGCTCAGTACCGGTGAAATTTTATTCTCGCGCTGGGATCACGTCGGTGAGCGTAATCAGTTCACCGTCTTTAAAGTCAATCCAGACGGAACCAATCTTTTCGTTGTTTACGGCGCCCACAGCCCCGGCAATTCGTATTTACATCCGCGCGAGATGCCGGATGGCCGCCTGATGTCGACGACGATGCCGCTATCCGGGACGAACGAGGGCGGTTCGCTCGAAATTATGGACCCCAATAATTATTCCGATGCGACTGATCCCGGCACGAGCAATCCGCCGCCGAATCAGCTGGGCGAAACTCGGGGTCAGTTCCAAGTCACAAAATTGTTATTTCCCAGCTCACCCGATGCCGAGCATGAAGCGGCGCGTGGTATGGGCCCGGCGTCGCTGGGTCGTTATTCCAGCCCGTATCCGCTCTGGGACAACACTAGCCGCGCGTTGGTGGTGTACTCGCCATGCCGCGTACTGCTGGACGGCCAAGCGGTGTCTTGTAAGGACTCGCGCGTCAAGGATCAGTTGGATCAGTACGAAGAGGCGGATCCGGCCTACGGCATCTACATGCTAAGTCTCACCGACAAGACGTTGCGTCCGGTGGTGGTGCAACAAACGAGTTACTACTACTCAGATCCAGTCGCGTTGCAAGCGCGGCCAGTACCGCAAGTAAAGAGCAATTTCGTACCCGACACGACCATCGGCAGCGGGCTCGGTTTGTTCGACGTCAACACGGTGTACGACACGGATAGTCGGCAGCGCATGGGCGATGCCGTACTAGCGGATGGCGAATCGATTCCGCGTGCCAGTGGTCGTCCCGATATTGCCAACCTCAAGTTGCCGGGCACGACGACGTTCGATAACCGTGTCGCACGTTTCTTCCGTATCACCAAGGCGGTTCCGACGCCGGGTGGCTTGTCGCGCGAGGCGATCGGCGAGACCGAGTCCGAGATGCAGCAGATCATCGGTTATGGCGTGATCGAGCCCGATGGCTCGGTGCGGGCGAAAGTGCCGTCGGATACCCCGATCACCATTACTGCGCTCGATAAGGAAGGACGTGCGTTCACCCCGCATACGCATTGGATTCAGGCACGTGAAGGCGAGCGGCGTTTCTGTAAGGGCTGTCATTCGTCGCGCCTCGGTACGACCAATGCGAGCGGCGGTAACTTCTTAAACGATCCGGCAACGGTCGGTATCCATCCGGGCGGCACCGAGGCGACGACCATGGCGCAGACCCGTGCCGCGGATTCCACTTATGCCAAGCTCACGCGCGATCCGACGTTCGCCGATTATTGGACGTCGCTGTACAACACGCGCGATAGCAAAACGGTGACGGCGCAAGATCCAATCGCCATCTCCTATCCGAATGCGTCGTCACGAACGATCAAAGGGCCGGCACATTGTGCCGATCCGGCAACTTGGTCAGCCAAAGATTGTTCCATCGTGATCAATTTCCCGGATCATGTGCAGCCGATTCTTACGGCCAAGTGTGCCACCAGCGGCTGTCACAACAGCTCCACCAGTGCCGCCGGTTTGGATCTCAGCGCTACGACATCAGGTTCGACCGGCCGTTACATTTCGTACGAGGCCTTGATGGTCGGTACGCCGATCCTCGATAGCAACGGCCGGCCGATCATCAACGTTAACGAAGATGGCGAGCTTGAGATCGAGCGCGAAAGCGCAGCGGTCACCGCCGGCAGTGCCCGGTCGAGCCGGTTGATCGAGCGTATGTACGAGCAAAAGCTCAAGGCGGAAAACCCTAGCACTGGCACGCAGCGCGCTTTCTGCCGCACCGGTAACAGCAACTGCACGAACGGTGCAACCTACGTATCCCATGTCGGGCAAGCGTGGTCGCTCACGAGTTCGGAGCGGCGCGTGTTGAACGAATGGACCGACTTGGGTGGCCAGTACTACAACGATCCGTTCGACAACAGCGGCAACGTACGTTCGTCGATGGCGCAATTGTCGGAGACGGCGTTCGGTTGCCGCGTACAGCCGATCTTGCAGGCGCAATGTGCCAGCTGCCATCAGCCGTTCAGTGGTAACGGTTCCAGCGAGAATCCAGTAAATGGATCGTTTGCCGGTAATCGCTTTATCTTGACCGGTAATGTCGGAGCTGATTTCAGTGTGGCGGCGTCGATGGTTACCAACCTAACAGATCCAGATTCGAGCCTGTTGCTGTATCGGCCGTCGCGTACGGAGACGCAAACGCCGAGTCATCCAGGTAGCGTGGCAAGGTTGCCGCTGGGTTCCGATAATTACACTGCACTCCGGAATTGGATTACCGGGGGACCGTCGCTCGGCTGTCCTTGAGGCGCGTAATGAGGAATTGGAAGTGGGTAGTTTGCGCCGCGGTTTGGGGTTGGGGCCTGGTTGCATGCGGTGAGAAAGTGCCGTCCGAGCGTGTCACGTCGACATCGACCTTATGCGCCAACGACTTTCAAACCTGTGTCTTGCCGGTACTAACGTCACAGATCCGGCGCCGTGGTGGCGCCGTGATTACTTGTGTCGAGTGCCACAAGCCCGGCGGCAATGGCGGACCGTTCACACTCGATACCAGCGATCCCGATGCCAGCTTCAATGCGGTCCGGCAGCAGGTCAATTTCACCAGCCCGGACGAGAGCAAGCTCTTAGTCGAGCCGACGCAGGACGACGTCGCGCCTTCCGCTACTGCCGGCCCGCACGGCGGCGGCGATATTTTCCCAAGCCGCAGCGACGCATGTTATGTCGCCATTCACGATTGGATCAGCAATCAAGTGGCGGATCAGGCGGCTTCCTCTTGTGGGCTTTGTACGGCGGTCGCCAATCCAACGGCCAGCTGCGGCTATTGATCGTGAAGGCGGGCATAACGGCGCGGTGCGGCCGAATCTTACGCAAGGAATGCCGATACCTGTTTCCGGGACTGTGCTTGTGGCTGCTGAGCCTCGTTGCTTGGCCGGCCGTGGCCGGCGAACTCGTCAAAGTATGGGTTGCCGAGCCGTATCTTGAATTGCACACCGGCCCGGGCCGCGGTTATCCCGTTTTTTATATTGCCGAGCGTGGTGAGGTGGTGGAGATCATTCGCCAGCACACCGATTGGTTCGAAGTGCGCACGGCGCGCGATAAGGAAGGTTGGGTACCGCGCGAGCAAATGGAAACTACGCTCACCGAAGAGGGTACGCAAAAGACCTTCGGCGATGTGTTGCTGCAAGATTTTCTGAACCGCCGCGTTGAAGCTGGTTTTTCGTATGGTCGTCTTGAGTCCGTTCCTATCCTGACGGCGCACGCCGGTTTTCGTTTCCACGAAAATTTGCTCGTCGAGCTCGCCGTCGCCGAGGCAACCGGTCAGTTTTCTACCACCTCGCTGTATTACGTATCGCTTACGTCGCAACCGTATCCGGATGCACGATTTTCGCCGTTTTTTACCCTCGGCATGGGCCGTTTTGAAAATCAGCCGAAAGCGACGCTGGTGGACGCGCACGATACCAAGGCCGATCTCGCCAATGTCGGTATCGGTGCACGTTATTATCTAACACGTCGGTTCGTCGCCCGTGCGGATTTAAAAAACCACGTTGTGTTGGTCGATCACGATCGCACCGACACTTATAAAGAGTGGTCGCTCGGCATCTCATTCTTCTTCTAGCGCAACCACAATGACACAGAAAATTTTCTTGTTCGCCACGCTGATTGGACTGTCGTTTGTCGGCATCGCCGTCGCTGACGATGCGCCGGAGTCAGTCATCCAACCGCAGATCGATCGACGCTCGGTTGAGATCGCGCGCGTCAATGTCGACGACATCGAGCTCGGCATGTATTACGGCAAGCTCAGTGTCGAAGACTTCGGTTCGGAGCCGGTTACCGGTTACCGCTTGGCGTATCACGTTACCGAAGACTTCTTTATCGAAGGCACGTACGGCAAGTCGACCGTATCGGACGAAGCGATCCGAAACCTCGCCGCTATCGCCATTCTCAATAAGACCGAAGTCGATCTTGACTACTATCAGGTGTCGATCGGTTACAACCTGTTTCCGGGCGAAGTATTCCTCGGCAAAAATTGGGCGATGACGTCATCGGTGTATCTCATCGGCGGTGTTGGTGCAGTCGACTTCAATGACGAGAAGTCGAACGCGTTCAATCTCGGCGTCGGCGTACTGATGGTGCCGTCGCGCTGGCTAACAGTGCGTACCGAGATGCGCGATTTAATGTTCTCGTCCGATCTCTTGGGCGAGAACGAGCTTAAGCATAACTTTCAGTTCACATTAGGCTTGTCGTTGTTCTTTTAGGGGGCGGCATGAATAAGCTCATACGATCACTCATGGTGACGGCGGCGCTGGTCCTAACGCCGCCGTCCGCATTCGCTTTTCCGGCCGCCGGCGCGGCTGCACCGGACTTCGCGCTCAAGAGCAACAGTGGCCACAATGTGCGGTTGAGTGAGCTGCGCGGCCAAGTCGTGTTGATTAATTTTTGGGCGACGTGGTGCGCACCGTGCCGGCAAGAGTTGCCGGTACTGCAAAAACTGTACGCGCGTTATCAAGCCGCCGGCTTCAGCTTGCTCGCGGTAAATATCGACGCCGATCGTACCGCCGCCGACGCGATGTTGACCAAACTCGGTGTACAGCTGCCGACGTTGTATGACGCCGACGGCAATAAGAATCAAGAAAAACGTGTGGCCAAGTTGTACGACGTGAACAGCATGCCGGCGACGCTGATCATCGATCGTGACGGGCGTGTGCGTTACGTGCATCACGGTTTTCAAAGCTCTTACGAGCAACAATACGAGCAAGAAGTGCGGACGTTGTTAAAAGAATGAAACGATTGGCACTATTGCTGATGCTGTTTGCGCTGGTAGCGCTTGGCGCCTGCGCGCAAGTAAAGCCTTATGAGCGCGAGGTGTTGGCCGATCCGCTCATGAGCTTTTCGCACGACCCGTTGGCGGACCGGTATCGGCAGCACGTTTACGAAGTGCGCGAGGGTGCGCGCGGCGCTGGTTCGGCGCAGGGCGGGGGTTGCGGATGCAACTAGCTCGGCGCTGTTACGGTTATCTTGCGTTACTGGCGGCGTTGTTAGCGTTGCCGGGCCCATTGTTGCAGGCGGCGGTGTTGCCGGAGGATCGTGCCGACGTCATGTATCACTATTATGACGGCGGCGGTACCTCGGTCGGTGGACCGGCGGTGTTGGTGCGTAAGGGTATGGATCAGTTCTCGCTGTCCGCTTCTTATTATGTCGACAGCATCAGTGGTGCGTCGATCGACGTCGTTACCACCGCGAGCCCTTATAAAGAGAAGCGCCAAGAGCAGGGGGTGGCGCTGGATTACTTGTACCGAAATACGACGATGAATTTGTCGTATAGCACCAGCGACGAGCCCGATTACACAGCCAGCACCTTCGGTGTCAATGTCGCGCACGAGATCTTCGACGGCTTGACCACGGTTAACTTGGGTTACACCGCCGGCAGCGATGAGGTCGGCAAGGTGCAGACCGATTTCAAAGATGACATCAACCGTTATCAGTACCGTCTGGGCATTTCCCAAGTCATGAGCAAGACGTTGCTCATGAGCCTGGACTACGAAGGCATACTCGAGGACGGCTATTTGAATAGCCCGTATCGAGCGGCGCGTTTACAAGGTTTGTTGGTACCGGAACGGTATCCCGGCACGCGCGATTCGTATGCGGTTGCGCTGCGGGCAATGAAGGGTTTATTAAACGATCAAGGTTCGCTCGATTCGTCGTTACGCCTCGAGTACCGCTATTTCTGGGACACCTGGCAGATCAAGGCGCATACGCTGGAGCTAGGTTACCAGCGCCGGCTCGGTTCACGTTGGACCATCGAGCCGCGCTACCGCTATTACCATCAATCAGCAGCGTCCTTCTATAGCGACAATTTTCCGTCCGAGATGACGTACATGGCGCGCGACAAGGAGTTGTCGTCTTTCAGCAGCCATTCGTTGGGAATAAAGGCCAGCTATAAGTGGTCTGAACACAGCTATCGCCGCGTTACGCTGAACGCGGCGCACGATTACGTGCGTTTTTATTACGACGACTTTACCGATATGCGCACCGGCGACGCTTATGAGTTCGATGCGAATATCCTGCAACTGTTTGTTTCGATTTGGTATTGAGTAGAGAAAATACGATGATCACTCGTGCTGCGATTTTTACCCGTAAAGGCGCGGCCCGCGTTGCCGCGGCGATTATGCTCGTCGTCGGCGTTGGCGTATGTGCCGACGATACGCCGACCGCACCGCCCGCGCCGACGGCGCAGGGTCTCGATGGCAATATTCAGACGCTGAAAAAAGATGTCATGGAATTGAACCGCGACTTACTGGTGCTCGAGGAAGAATTATTGTTCCCGGCGAATACTCAGGTCGCCGTGTTCCTATCGATGGACGTCGGTACGCTGTTCGAGCTCGACTCGGTGCAGGTCAAAGTCGACAACATGATCGTAACGAATTACCTCTACACCGAGCGCGAGGTGAAGGCATTGCATCGCGGCGGTGTCCAACGGCTTTATCTCGGCAATCTCAAGAGCGGCAAGCACGAGCTGGTAGCGGTGTTTACCGGTAAGGGCCCGCATGAGCGCGACTATCGTCGCGGTGCTACGCTCAATTTCGAAAAGATCACGGGTCCGAAGTACATCGAGCTGAAGATCCGCGACGAAACGCGTAACCAGCAGCCGGAATTCCAAGTTAAGGAATGGCAGTGACGCGTCATGGTCTCAGTCGCCAAAAAACTCATTAGCCTTGCCGTCGCCGCGACGCTGTCGACGGCAGCGTATGCCGCCGAGCCCGAGAAGCACACGGTACAGGCGCTGCCTTACGGCGATGTGTTGTTTCATTTCTTCCAAGGCAACTATTTCACCGCGCTCACCGAATCGATGGCCGATCGCTATTTCGCGCGCCTCGGTCCGCATCTCGACGAAGCCGAACTATTGCGCGGCGGCATGTTGCTCGAATACGGCGCGCATGTCGAAGCCGGACGTATTTTCGAAGATCTGATCGAATCCGGTGCGCCGCCGGCGGTGCGCGATCGCGCCTGGTTTCATTTGGCGAAAATCCGCTATCAACGTGGCTACATCGAGCAGGCCGAGGATGCCTTGGCGCGTGTGGCCGCGCCGCTGCCCGGCGATCTGGAAAACGAGCGGTTGCTGCTGCATTCCTATCTATTGATGAAGCGCAGCCAATACCCGGAGGCGATCGACATGCTCAAGCGTGTGTCGCCGAAGTCGGAGTGGTCGGTGTACGGCCATTACAACTTGGGTGTGGCAATGATTAAGGCGGGTGGCAATAGCGTCGACGCCGGCGTGCAGTTACTCGAAACGCTCGGTGCGACGCCATCCTTTGGCGAAGAAAGGGCTGCGCTCAAAGACAAAGCGAATGTCGCACTGGCCTACACATTTCTACAAGACGGCAACCCGACGCGCGCCAAGACGTATCTCGAACGCGTGCGTTTGACCGGCTTGCAGTCGAATAAGGCGTTGCTGGGCATGGGTTGGGCATACGCGGCGCTGAATCAGCACGAGCAGGCGTTGGTCCCGTGGACCGAACTGTCGACGCGTGCCGTCGCCGACGCGGCGGTGCAGGAATCGTTGCTGGCGGTGCCGTATGCCTACGGCAAAGCCGGTGCCTACGGTCAAGCGCTCGAGCGTTATGAAACGGCGTTGACCGCCTACACGCACGAGATCGAATCGCTGGATGAGGCGATCGCATCGATCCGTGCCGGCAAATACATCGCCCATATTTTGGAAACCAACCCGGTCGACGAATCCGGTTGGTACTGGCGGATGGATACCGCGCCGGAGACACCGGAGACGCGTTACCTCACGCAATTGCTCGCCAGCCACGAGTTCCAAGAAGCGCTTAAGAATTATCGCGATCTTCGTTTCCTCCAGGAAAACCTGGAGAAGTGGTCCAGACACTTGGAAGTGAACGACGACATGGTCGCCAATCGCCGGCAGGCGTTTGCCGAGCGCTTGCCGAAGGTGTTGTCGGAACAGCGGACGCTCGACATCGAGCGCTTGGACGCCAGCCGCGCGCAATATGCGACCGAGATCGAGCGCATCGAGCGCGAGCAGGATGCGGCGGCGCTGGCGAACGATAAAGAGCGGGCGTTGTTGCAGCGCCTGCAGCGTGTCGACCGCACGCTGGCACAAACGCCGGCGACGGAAATGCAGGAAGCGCGTGATAAATCCCGTTTGCTTAACGGATTGCTGGCGTGGGATTTGTCAGCCAACTATCAAGCGCGCCTGTGGGATGCGAAGAAGCACTTGCAGGGGGTCGATAAGCTGATCACCGAGGCCGGCACGCGGCGTGCGGCGTTGGCGCAAGCGCAGGTCGATGCGCCTGCTAGCTTCGACGATTTTGCCAAGCGGATCGGCGTGTTGCGCGGCCGTGTCAGTGTGCTACGTACGGATGTCGCCAAGGCAAGCGACGTCCAAGGAAAATATCTGGCCGATCTTGCTGCCGGCGAGCTCGGCAAACAACGTGAACGTATCGTCGCCTATGTTACGCAGGCGCGCTTCGCTGTTGCCCAGATCTATGACGAAGCGGTGCGGTCTGAGGGGACAGCACCATGAAGCGCCTAAGCGCTGGTATGACCGTGTGTCTGCTCGCCGCTTGTGCGACGGCACCGGACGATGCCGGCACGATCAAAAGTCTCGAGCGCCAGCAAGTGGCAATCGAGCGCGACGTCGCTGTCAGCGCCAGCCGCGCCGCCGCCGCCGAAGCCTATCGCCACTTTCTCGATGCGGCGCCGCAAGACCGGTACCGACCCGAAGCGCTGCGCCGTCTGGGCGACATCGAAATCGAAAATGCTGAGGCCGAAGACAACGGCAAGTTTGATCCAGCGATAAAAACCTACGAAGATTTATTGCGGGCGCATCCGCAATTTGCCGGTAACGACCATGTGCTTTATCAATTGGCGCATGCCTACGATCAGGGTGGCAACTTGAAGCGGGCGTTGGCGACGCTCGATCGGTTAGTGACGCAGTATCCCACCAGTGCGCATCGCGCCGAGGCCGAGTTCCGTCGCGGCGAGTTACTGTTTACCTTGCGTGATTATGAAGCGGCTGAGCGCGCCTATCGCTCGGTGCTGCAGCAGGGCGAGTCCTCGCCATTCTACGAGCGCGCGCTCTATATGCGTGGATGGTCGCTGTTCAAGCAAGATCGGCTCGAAGACGGTCTGCCGTCGTTCTTCGCCGTGCTGGACCGCAAGCTCGCTGGCGACGATGCCAGCCAACAGTTCGAGCAGCTAGCACGCGCCGATCGCGAGCTGGTCGAGGATACGTTCCGGGTAATGAGCTTGAGCTTGGCCAATCTGCAGGGCGCCGAATCCATTCCGCGTTTTACCGGCACCGGCGATCGGCGTAGCTATGAATACCTGGTCTACCAACAGCTCGGCGACTTGTACAACAAGCAGGAACGCGTCAAGGACGCGGCCGATACGCTCAACGCCTTCGCCCGCCGTTTTCCGACGCATCCGCAAGCGCCGTTGTTACAGGCGCGTGTGATTCAGATGTACCAGCAAGCAAAGTTCGCGACTTTGGCGCTGGAGATGAAGAAGGAATATGTCGTGCGCTACGGCAAGACGAGCGAGTTTCATGCCGCTAACAGCGCCGATGTATATGCGCAGGTGTTACCGCTCCTAAAGACGCATCTGGACGAGCTCGGCCGCCACTACCATGCGGAAGCGCAGCGCAGCAAAACGACCGAGGACTATCGCGAAGCAGCTCGCTGGTACCGTGCCTATATCGAATCGTTCCCGGACGACGCGCAGACGCCGGCGATCAATTTCTTGCTGGCCGAGTCGTTGTTCGAGAGTAAGCGTTTTTCCGAAGCCGCGGCCGAATACGAGCGCGTGGCTAATGATTATCAGCGGCACGACAAGAGCGCCGACGCCGGTTATGCGGCGTTGCTCGCCTATGCCGAGCAGGAGAAGACGATCGACCTCGATCAGCGCCAACCGATACGGCTGCAGGCGATCGACAGTGCGCTGCGTTTTTCCGCCGCCAATCCTAATGATTCGCGCCGGCCGGGTGTGCTGACCGATGCGGCCGAGAAGCTGTATGCCCTGAAGTTGCCCGAGCGTGCGGTGCCAGTGGCGCAGTTGGTGTTGGCGCTCAAACCGCCGGCAGCGTCGGAGCTGCGGCGCACCGCCTGGACCGTGATTGCGCATGCGGAATTCGACAAGGGCGAGTTCGATCGGGCCGAGGGCTCCTATCAACAAGTGCTCGCGCTGACGCCCGAGCAGTCGCCGACACGCGCTGGGTTGAATGAGCGTTTGGCGGCGTCGATCTATAAGCAAGGCGAGCAAGCGCAGGCCGGTGGCGATTTGCGGGCCGCGGCCGATCATTTTCTGCGATTGGGGCGCGAAGTACCGACGTCGCCGATCCGTGTGAATGCCGAGTATGACGCGGCGTCAGCGCTGATCACGCTCAAAGATTGGGCCGGTGCCACCAAGATTCTCGAAGCGTTCCGCAAGAATTACCCGACGCATGCGTTGCAAGCAGAAGTGCCGGGCAAGCTGGCCGTGTGTTATCTCGAAGGCGGCCAGCCGCTCAAGGCGGCGGCCGAGTTCGAAGTGTTGGCATCGTCCAAGAAAGACGTTGGC
Organism: Gammaproteobacteria bacterium; assembly: GCA_016199745.1. NCBI lineage: Bacteria > Pseudomonadati > Pseudomonadota > Gammaproteobacteria > Gammaproteobacteria bacterium. Next base: position 39,574 of record JACQFZ010000056.1, on the reverse strand, counting down.
TTCAGCCGCGACGCATTATGGCGCGCTGCCGAACTGTACGAGAAAGCCGGCAACGAGCACAGCGCCGCTACTGCCTACGAGCGCTATGTGCGCCAACATCCGCGACCGCTGGAACCGGCGATCGAGGCGCGCTACCGATTGATGAAGATCAGCGAGAAGCAAGGCGATCGCGCGAATCGTTATGCCTGGTCGCGCGAGCTGATCGACGCTGAGCAAAAAGGCGGCAGCGAGCGTAGCGAGCGTACGCGTAATTTGGGTGCGCTCACTGCGCTGGCGATGACCGAGCCGCTGGAAGCGGCATATCGCGACGTGCGTTTGGTCGAACCGCTGAAGAAGAGCCTCAAGATCAAGAAGCAGCGGATGCAGGAGTTGTTGAAGGCATACTCGATCGCCGCCGATTATGGCGCGGCCGATATCGTGACGACCGCGACTTTCCGCACCGCCGATCTTTATCACGATTTCAGCAAAGCGTTGCTCAGCTCACAGCGCCCGAAAGGGCTTAAAGGCGACGAGCTCGAGCAGTACAACGTGTTGCTGGAAGAGCAAGCGTTTCCGTTCGAAGAGAAAGCGATCGAAATACACGAGCTCAACGCCCATCGCATGCCGGGTGGCATTTACGACCAATGGGTCAAGAAGAGTTTGAGCGCGCTCGGACAGTTGCGTCCGGTACGCTACGCGAAGACGGAAAAAAGCGAAAAGGTGATCGATGAACTTCAGTAACGTTCGCGCACTTTTATTCGTGACCCTGGGCGTGCTGCTCGTTGCTTGCGCGACATCGCGAGCGCCCAATCCGAACCCAACCGCAGCCGATGTTGCTGCGGCAGCGGCGTCGCCGGCACCGACGTCGACAAAGGTCGAGCCGGTGACGCATCCGGAGTCGCATCAGGCGTTCGAGCGTGCGGTCGCGGCGCTGCAGGCCGGTCGCATGGCCGACGCCGAGCGCGAGTTGACCGCGCTAATTGCACGCGAACCGGAGTTGTCGGCGCCATACGCCAATCTCGGCATCGTATATGCCCGCACCGGTAGAGCGGCGCAAGCGGTCGAAGCCTTCGGCAAAGCGATTCGACTCAACCCCGAGCGTCCGGCATATTACAACGAACTCGGGATCGTGCATCGTAACGAAGGGCGGTTCGAGGAAGCGCGCAAAGCCTATCAGCAAGCGCTGCAGTTGGATCCGAACTATGCTTACGCTCATTTGAATCTTGGCATCCTGTTCGACGTCTATCTGCAGGATCCGGAAAAAGCGCTGCCGCACTATGAACGTTACATGGCGTTGGTGCCGGCCGAGGCGGCGACTGTGCGTAAGTGGATCGCCGACCTCAATCAACGCCGGCGTGCTGGCGAATCGAATAAAAGCGGAGTGAGCGGATGAATCTGCTGCAGAAAATAATCGCCGTCTGTTTTGTCGGCGCGACATCTTTGGCATGGGGCGCCGATCGTCTAGAGCTTCCGGGCGCGCGCATTACTGGCAGTCAGGAGTCGCCGAGGGCTATCTATATTATTCCTTGGCAGAGCCCGTCGCCGACCGATCTCGTGGGGCGTCCCACCAGCAGTTTGCTCGACGAGGTGTTGGCGCCGGTCGATCGCGATGTGTTCCGGCGCGAGGTCGAGTATCACTCGCAATTGCAGGCGCGGTCGACAGCGACGCCGGCCGAGTGACATTAGTGGTTTTCTAAATATTGAGTGTGAGAGGAGACAGGTATGAGCACATACGCAACCGTGGTCAAATTCTTCCAGGACGCCGGAATATTCATTGTTCCGAGCATTTTCGTTTTGGCCTTGGGATTGGCGATTTCGATTGAGCGATTCATCTATATCAGTCGCGCACGTTCGGAAAATCGCAAGTTATGGGACGCGCTGCTGCCGTCGTTACAGGGCGGTAAATATCCGCAGGTCCATTCCATGGCGTCCAAGTCCGACACTGCTATCGGCAAAGTGATCAGTTATGGCCTGGAGCGCCTGAAGACGGCGCGCAAGCGTGAAGATATCGATGCGGCGATGGAAGAGGGCATGATGGAAATCGTCCCGCGCTTGGAAAAGCGGACGCACTATCTGGCGACGTTGGCTAACGTCGTTACCTTGTTAGGCTTGCTCGGTACCATCATCGGCTTGATCGAGGCCTTTACGGCGGTCGCCAACGTAAGCCCGTCGCAGAAATCAGAGTTGTTGTCAGCCAGTATTTCGATCGCCATGAATAACACCGCCTTCGGCCTGATGGTGGCGATCCCATTTTTGTTGATCCATGCCTTCTTGCAGGCACGCACGTCGGAAATCGTCGACAGCCTGGAAGCGGCCAAGGTCAAGTTTTTGAATATCGTCGAGCATCGCAAACCGATAGCACCTGCAGGCCAATAACATGCGCAGCCACAAACGCAGGCTCAAACGGGATCCGGTCGCGCTCGACATCACCGCGTTTATGAATTTGATCGTGGTGCTGGTGCCGTTTCTATTGACCAGCGTCGTGTTCTCGCGATTGGCAGTGCTGGAGCTGAATTTACCGACGGCTGCCTCCGGACCGACCGAGATGCCGCGTGATTTGCAGCTGGAGATCACGATTCGCCCGGATGCATTGGAAGTCGGCGACCGCAACACCGGCTTACTGCAGCGCTTTGCGGCGACTAAGGACGGCCACGACTACCCGGCATTATCGGCATTCTTGCAGCAACTGAAGGCGCGCTACCCGGACAAAATTGAAGCCACCATTTTGTCCGAACAAGAGACGTCATATGACACGCTGGTACAGGTACTGGACGCCGTGCGCATGGTGCCGGCGGATGCCGCCAAATCGACGGCAGCGCACGAGTTATTTCCGGATATTTCGATTGGCGACGCCCCGCGTGCGCCGCAAGCAAGAGCTGGCGCGGGGAGAGCGTCATGATCGATTCGCCGCTGCTCAAGCGTCAGCGCCGGCGCGAACGCAACAAGGCGTTGGTTGACCTAAACCTGGTGTCGCTCATCGACATCTTTACGATCCTGATTTTCTTTTTGCTGGCCAACAGTACCGAAGTTGAGGTGCTGCCAAGCACTAAGGCCGTGCAATTGCCGGAGTCGACATCGACCGATAGCCCGAAGCAAGCGGTCGTCATCGTGGTGAACGATCAGGAGATCACGGTCCAGGGTATTAAGGTTGCCGCTGTTCCCGACGTCAGCAAAATTGACGGCGATGTCATCGCGCCACTCAAGCAGGAGCTCGAACAGCTGTCGGGTCGTCAGCTCATTGGCACAGATGAAAAGAGCGGTATTAAGAGCGTGACTATCATGGGCGACAAAGAAATTCCTTATCGCTTACTGCGCAAGGTCATGGTGACTTGTGCGCAGGCGAACTATAACGAAATCTCGTTTGCGGTATTGAAGAAGAAAGGTTAAGCCAATGTCTTTCTATGCCTCCGGCGCCTTACCGTGGACCGTCTCAGAAGACGACGAGGACCGTTTTCGCCGAATCCTTAAGCGGATCTTGGTCTTCTTCTTGTTAATGACCCTTATCTGGCCTTGGTTGCCGGTGCCGAAGATCGAGCGCAACGTTGTGCTCGAGGTGCCGCAGCGGTTGGCCAAGTTGGTGCTGGAAAATCGGCGGATACCGCCACCACCGCCAGTGGAAGTAAAAGCCGCGCCGGAAGTGCCGACGCCGGAAATTGCTAAGCCAAAAGCGGAAGTGTCGAAGCCGCAAAAGCAGGAAATCGTCAAGCCGCCGATCGAGACGACGAAACGTACCGAGGTCGCACGCAAGAAGGCGGCGCATACCGGCTTGTTGGCGCTTTCCGACGATTTGGCCGATCTGCGCGATAACGCCGTATCCGCCAAGCTCAATAAAGAACTGAAACCGGGGCCGGGACTGGGCGCCGGTACTGGCCCGGGTGTGGGCACGGCGGGTAAGGGGCCGGCGATGGGTGAAGGTGCGCGCAATATGATCGCGTTGAACGCGACTAAAGGCAGTGGCGGCATTGCCGTTTCCAATGTCAGCCAAGGCACCGGCGGCGGGGGATTGGCGGGGCGTGCTGGCACGCAGGTCAACAGTCCCATTGGCGGTGGTGCTGGTGGAGGCGGTGGCGGACGGGGAGGATCGGGCGGTGCTTCTCAAGGTAGCGCCAAGGGCGGAGGATCAGGTCGTTCCGAGGAAGAGATTCGTCTTGTCCTGGATCGAAATAAGGGCGCTATTCAAACAATTTATCGTCGCGCATTGCGCGAAGATGCCGGTTTACAAGGAAAGTTCGTCTTTATCATCAAAATCTCACCCTCCGGTACCGTCACAGATTGCCAGGTATTGTCGAGCGATCTGCGTTCGCCGGAGCTCGAGCGAAAGCTGGTGGCGCGCATAAAGCAGTTCGATTTTGGCGCCAAGAGCGTCAATATCACGGAAATGAAATATTGGTACGAGTTAGCGCCGTCCTAAGGAGTGCCGTCGGCTGATTTTGTAGAATTTTTCTCGTACCATAGCGCCCCATTTCGGCCGCCCGACTTATGACCATCCGCACTCGCTTTGCTCCAAGCCCGACCGGATATCTCCACATCGGCGGCGCACGTACGGCGCTATTTTGTTGGCTGTATGCGCGCAAGCACGGCGGCCGCTTTATCCTGCGTATCGAAGATACCGATCGCGAGCGTTCGACCCAGCAATCGGTCGATGCCATTCTCGATGCCATGACTTGGCTCGGGCTCGATTACGACGAAGGCCCGTTTTACCAGACCCAGCGGTTCCCGCGTTATCGCGACGTCATGGAGCAGCTGTTGCGCGAGGGCAAGGCTTATCATTGCTATTGCTCGAAGGAGCGGCTCGAGCAATTGCGCAGCGACCAAATGGCGCGCAAGGAAAAGCCGCGTTATGACGGCAAGTGTCGCGCCGGCGTCGCCCATCCGCCGAAAGATGTTTCGCCGGTCGTGCGCTTCAAGAATCCGGAGCAGGGCGCGGTCGTGGTCGACGACCTAATTCGCGGCCGTGTGGTGTTCGATAGCAGCGAGCTCGACGATCTGATCATCGCCCGCAGCGATGGTACGCCGACGTACAACTTTACGGTGGTAGTCGATGACATGGACATGCACGTCACGCATGTTATTCGTGGCGACGATCATCTGAACAACACGCCGCGACAAATGAACATGCTGCAGGCGCTCAATGCCGAGCCGCCGAAGTACGCGCATGTGCCGATGATTCTTGCACCGGACGGTGCACGTTTGTCGAAGCGTCACGGCGCCGTCGGCGTGATGCAGTATCGCGACGAAGGCTATTTGCCGGAAGCGTTACTAAATTACCTTGTCCGCCTTGGCTGGTCGCACGGCGATCAAGAGGTTTTCTCGCGCGAGGAAATGGTTCGATTGTTCGACGTAGCCGACGTACATAACTCGGCGGCGGCGGTAAATCCCGAGAAGTTGCTGTGGCTCAATCAGCATTACATTAAAAACAGTGACCCGCAGCAGGTAGCGCAGCATTTGCGTTTTCACTTCGACAAGCTCGGCATCGATCCGGCGCAAGGTCCAGAGCTGGTTGAGGTTGTTAAGGCGCAGCGCGAGCGCGCGAAAACATTGGTGGAGATGGCGCAGAACAGCGTGTTTCTGTACCGCGAACCTACCGGTTATGACGAAAAGGCGGTTGCCAAGCATATGACGGCGGCGGTAGTGCCGGCGTTGACCGCATTGCGGGAACGGCTTGCCAATTTGCCAGAGTGGACGCCGACGGCCATCCATGCCGCGGTGGCAGATATTGCCCAGGCGCATGGTTTTGATCTGGGTAAGTTGGCACAACCCGTCCGCATCCTGTTAACAGGTCGGCCGGTTTCGCCGCCAATTGATGTGTCGTTGTACTTGGTCGGTCGCGATCAGGTTATGCGACGGCTAGCGGCGGGCCTGGATTACCTGAAGTCACGACAAGGATTATGAGCTTTCCCCCTGGTATTTGGTTCTCTAATCGTCCGTTCGTCGACTGATACACGCAACCAATGCCATTCCCAGGGTAAAATGCCCCCGACGTAGATGTCCCCAAAAACTGATTAACATCATATTGGTATTCGCCCTTACAACTTAAGTCGTAACGCAGATTTCGCATTTCCCTGGTTTAATTCGGAATATTCAAGGAGTGGTGCTTGCCATGCTGGCCTTCACGGTGGCGGCACGCCCTTTCGCTTGAAAACTACATTTTTGGCATGGCTTTTGCTCCTTAAAGAAAAACCTAGAAGAAGGGGTACGGATGTCTGACTCTACCGGTGCGGGTTCTCATTGGCTGAACGGAACGGCTGGCGCGCTTGCGCGGCGGAGCCGTTCAACAACGCCACTCAAGCTCTCGATGATTCGCCTGTTTCGGCACTATGTGCCGCTACAGCTATTACTGCTCGGTTTGGTCGAGGGTGGCCTACTATTTGCCGCAATTTACCTGGGCGCGGCACTTCGTTTTGAGCCGCACGAGCTTCACCAAATTCATCCCATCTGGCCGAAAGCGCTGATTTTCACCAGCGTCATGTTGTCGTGCATGACCGCCGTCGGCCTATACATTCGCGAGACACCGAAGGGAAATTGGTCGTATTACGCCAAATTTGTCGCCAGCTTTCTGCTGGGCTGGGTGGCGATGACGGTCATTTTCTATGTGCATCCAGGCTTTTTCCTCGGCCGCGGCGTTTTTGGAATCGCCTTCGTTCTTGGCCTTGGGTCGACGGCGTTGGCGCGTGCCATCTTTTTTCGGGTAGTCGACCAGCAGGCGTTACAGCGGCGGGTACTCGTGCTCGGTGCCGGCACGCGTGCGGCGGCGGTCGGTAAATTACTAAAGGAAAATCCGAGCGGGCATAAGTTTCATCTCGTCGGTTACTTGCCGTTGAAAACTAACGAGCACCACGTCGATAAGTCGAAAATTCTGCAAGACCAAGGCACGTTATTGTCGTTGGCCTACAAATACTCGGTCGACGAGATCGTCGTCGGCGTGCGCGATCGTCGCAATGGCGGCATTCCCATGTCCGAGTTGCTCGAGTGCAAGATGGAAGGCGTGATGGTTACCGATTTGCCGACGTTCTTCGAACGCGAAACCGGTCATGTTCAAATCGACTGTCTTAACCCGAGTTGGATCGTGTTTTCCGACGGGTTTGAGCATGGATCGTACAAGTACATCATCAAGCGCATTTTTGACGTTGTCGTCAGCCTGCTGCTGTTGGTGATAACGCTGCCGATCATGTTGCTGACCGCGCTGCTTATTTACATGGAATCCGGATTGCCGATTTTTTATCGGCAAGAGCGTGTCGGCGAATTCGGGCGGACATTCAAGATCTTAAAGTTTCGCAGCATGCGGCAAGATGCCGAACGCGGCGGTACCCCGCAGTGGGCAAAGAAGAACGACGACCGTGTGACGCGGGTCGGTCGAATAATCCGTCTACTGCGAATCGACGAGCTGCCGCAGATTTTTAATGTGCTGAACGGCGACATGAGCTTTGTTGGTCCGCGGCCGGAGCGACCGTTTTTCGTCCAAGATCTAACGAAGCAAATTCCGTATTACTTGAACCGCCACGCCGTAAAACCGGGCATCACCGGTTGGGCCCAGATTCGTTATCCGTACGGAGCATCGGTCGAGGACGCCGTGAAAAAGCTTCAGTACGACCTATATTACGCGAAGAACCATAGCCTGTTTCTGGACATCATTATTTTGTTCCAGACGGTGCAGGTGATTCTACTTGGTAAGGGTGCGCGTTAACGGTTGGTGTTTGGTGTTTGGTGTTGGTCGGGTCGATCGTTGATTCGTACCAATCAGTTACCGGATCGTTTTTAGATTGCGAGAAGTCAGACGACGACGTCGAGTCGTCAGCGAGATGAGTGTTGAGCGGATGGTCGGTAGCGGATTCCCAGCGCACGACCTTGCCTTGGGAAAAGTAAACTTTGGATGTGCCGTAGTGCCAAGTGTCGTTGTCAGTATGCGTAGGTACTCCTTGTGCGGAATAGACCTCGCCTACGGTTGAGCCGACGGTAAAAGAGGGGCGCGGAATATCCGCCACAGTCGTTGGTGCCGACACCGATGAATAGGTCTGCGGCGCGGCTTCGGACTCATCCGGAATCGTCGCCTGAAAGATGAGGTAGGCGATCGGTAGACTCGCGAAGAGCGACCAACGGGCGATGTCGTAGGCGAACCCCGACTTGCTCTTTTTTGGGCGTGGAGTCGGTTCGATAAAAGGATGGTCGGCAACAATTTCGTTATTAGTTTTGTCGATGGGTAGCGTCATAACCGATGGATCGAGTGGCAGTACACCGTTTTCACGGTAATACGTGGCGATAGCTTCGTAGGCTTGGTTGATTGTTTTGGTCTGTTCTTCGGCGCGCTTATGCGCCCGAGGCTCGCGCTGAAAGCGGTCCGGATGCCAAGCGCGAACTTTTTTGCGGTAGGCGGTCCTGACCTCAACCCAGCTGGCGCCGGGCTTGAGGCCGAGTAGAGCGTAGTGTTCAGCGAAACGAAACATGCGGTAGTTGGTTCAATGGTGTTGGTTACTGAAAGTAAAGTGTACTGTTTTTGATATAACTAATTGTTTTTGAGAGGACAAGCAAAACTATGCTTTGGCCAAATGGGCAGTGGCGTTCCGCTGAGAGGGAAGGCACTGTATAGTGCGCTTCCCCGAACGAACCCTGTACGACAAACATCGAAGACCCTTCAGCATCGCGCGCGAACATTCGCCGCAGTGATCGCTATGTAAGAAGTTAAGAATAGAGTGAAGTAAACCGAAAACCTAACTGAAAATCCAGTAACGAGGTCGAAAAAATGTATCGTGTCGTCGCGCTTTTGTTCGTGACCGCCCTAATGATGGGTTGCGCCTCGCAGCGCGTGGAAGAATTTCAGAAAACCGGCGAGGGTTTTATTTCTCCGGTCGAAGGCGAATATAAGATCGGTATCGATGACCGTCTTCAGATCAACGTATGGCGCAACCCGGATTTGTCGCTGACGGTGCCGGTGCGACCGGACGGCATGATTTCTATGCCGCTTATCGGCGACGTGCTGGCCGGTGGACGTACGCCAGCACAGGTTGCCGAGACCATCCGCCAGAAACTGTCTGTTTTCGTCCGTGACCCTAGCGTTGCCGTCATCCTGATCGATCTGCGTTCGCACGAATTTCTTTCGCGCATTCGTGTGACCGGCGCCGTGCGTACGCCGAAATCAATGCCTTATCGGCAGGGCATGACAGTGCTCGATGCCGTGCTTGAAGCCGGTGGGGTGAATGATTTTGCAGCGCCGAATCGGGCCAAGCTGTATCGCAAGCTGAAAGACAAGACCAATGTGCTCGATGTTGAGCTCGGTGACATTCTGAATAAGGGCAAGCTCTCGACCAATGTACTGCTTGCTCCCGGTGATGTGATCACCGTGCCGGAACGACTGTTTTAGGGTGACACGCGGAGCGCGCGTATGACAATTATTCCCGAGTATCTCATCAAGGTTCTGATCAACGAGGCGTTCGCCTATCGCCGGGCGATCATCATTATGTTTGCCGGCATTCTGTCGGTGGCGACGGTATTCGGCATGTTGTGGCCCAAGGGCTACACCGTAACGACCACGATTCTGGTCGATGAGCGCAATATTATTCAGCCGCTGATGGAGGGCACTGCCTCGACGACCGACGTGTCGGATCGGGCACGGATCTCCCGCGAGATTATTTATGGTCGCAAGATCATGAATCAGATCTTGAACGATGCCGGCTGGTTGGAAAAACCGCTGACGCCGACCGAACAGGAAAAGCTGATAAAAAAGATATCTAAGCGTATATCAGTCGCTAACCTCGGTCGCAATCTGATCAAGATTGAATATAACGATGACGACGCCGAAAGAGCCTACCAGACGACCAAACGCTTGGCGGAGCTCTTTATCGCTGAGGCACTTTCGAGCAAGGTCGAAGAAAGTCAGAAGGCGTTCAACTTTATCGACAAGCAGGTGAATGAGTATCACGACAAGCTGACCGCTGCCGAGGACGCGCTCAAGGAATTCCGTTCAAACAATTTGGATGCACAACCGGGTGCGGAGGCGGATATCGCCGTGCGCTTGGGTACATTGCAGACACGTATCGAAGATGGGATACGAGAGCTGCGGGAGGCCGAAATCAAAAAGGCTTCGCTGCAGAAACAACTTTCCGGCGAAGTTGAAGTGGTATCCGTAGCGTCGCGTGAGAACCAATATCGGGCGCGCATTGCCGAGCTGCAGTCACAGCTCGACACGCTGCTGCTGACTTATCACGATACCTATCCCGATGTCGTTCGCATCCGTCATCAAATTGAGGATTTGAACCAATCGATTGCCGACGAACGCTCGCGCCGCGAGCAAGCGAAGGCGGCGGGTAAGACCGTCATCGACGAAAACATCGTCAACAATCCGATGTATCAACAGCTGCGGCAGGAACTGTCGCAGACCATGGTAAAGATCGATACGCTTAATGCGCGCATAGGGCAGGACCGCAAGCAAATGGAAGGCGAGGTCGATCGTGGTAAGCGTGTCCAGGGTGGCACCGCGCAGACGCAGGAATTGACGCGCGATTACCAGGTGAACCGCCAGATCTATGAGGAATTGTCGCATCGCCGCGAGAAAGCGCGTTTGTCGATGAATCTCGATCGCGAGAATCAAGGATTGACGTTCAAGATCCAGGAGCCGGCAACGCGGCCATTACAACCCACCGGCCTGCGTCTCATGCATTTCGTTCTGATCGGGTTGTTCCTTGGTATCGCGCTGCCATGTGGATTGCTATATGGCAAGTTGCAGATCGACGGGCGTGTGCGCGTGCCGCAGCTCGTGGCCGAGCGCCACAAGTTGCCGGTGCTGGGAACGGTGCCGCATCTGTGGTCGCCGGCGGAAACGGCGACGGCGCGTCGCGAGATTCAATGGTTGGCGATGTTAGCCGGTGGAACCATCGTCGCCGTTGCCGTGGTCTGTGTGCTCCGCATAACGGGGGTCATCTAACATGAGCAAGATCGAGAAGGCGTTGAACCGCGCCGCGACCGAGCGGCGTCTGGCGCTGGTGCCGGCGGACGCAAAGCGTGTGCCGATCGCCGAAGGCCAGAACATCGTGCCGACAGTGTCCCCCGAAATCGAGAGTCGGGCACGGGCGAGCGCGGCGATTGCGTTGATGCGCGAGCCGAGCCCGAAAGATGCCGCCGAGCTTGCTGCCAAGCGCATCATCTTTCCGGAGATGGGCGAGAATTCTACCGTCAAAGCGTTCCGCGAAATTCGTACCAAGGTGCTACAGGCGAGTAACGGCCGTAACTGCGTGTTGATGGTGACGGCGCTCGACGGACAGAGCGGTAGCACGTTCGTTGCGCTCAATTTGAGCTCCGCCTTTGCCTTCGACGAAGGCAAGACGGCACTGTTGTTCGATTGCAATTTGCGTAATCCGAAACTGCATTTGTTGCTCAATCAAAAATCGCTGACCGGCCTTACCGACTATCTCGAGAACCCGGAGATGGATCTGGCCGAAATTATCCATCCGGTTGGCATCGAGCGCCTGCGCGTGGTCCCGGCCGGTGGCCGGCGCGAGATTCCGGGGGAATATTTCACGTCAGCACGTATGAAAGGCGTGCTCGACACGGTGCGTGCACGTTATCCCGAACGCTTCATTATTCTCGATTCGCCGCCGATGACGGAATCGGCCGATACGCAGATTTTGGCCGAGCTGTGCGATTACATCGTGTTGGTCGTTCCCTACGGTACGGTGACGCATACGCAGATCGATAACGGCATCAAAGCGCTCGATAAGAAGAAGTTGTTGGGAGTGGTGTTCAACAACGAGCCGCAGCTGCCGCAATTCCGTAAACAGCGTGAGCGACGGTGATTTGAACGCCTCATCGGGTAGCAATGGAAGAATGCAAAAAAAGGCAAAAATTTCCGAACGCACGCTAGGCGATCCTCGGCGGAAAGTGCTTGCCGGAATTTGCTTGGCGGCATATGCGCTGTCGGCAACCGCGGCGGAATTTTCTTACACGGGTAAATACGTCACCGAATACGCGACCAACGTTACTAGCACGGCGCAGCCGAAAGACGATTGGATCAATAGCGCCATCGCCGGCGTCGCCTATGCCGATAACACCGCCTCGCTGGTATCCCGTTTAAGCGCGCAAGTCGAGTACCGCACCTACGCCGATCATACGTTCGACGACAACACTTTATATGACGTCAACGGTATCGGCATTTGGACGATTTCGCCCGAACGGTTGAACTGGACCTTTGAAGACGTCGCCCGCGAGGTCCGAACGAATCCGACGGCGGCCGATACGCCGGCAAACCGCGCCGCCACTAACGTCTTCCGCACTGGACCCGATATTTATTTGCACCCGTCGTTGCCGCACACGTTTTCGTTGGGTGCACGCTATGCGAATTTCTATGTCGGCGATTCAACGCTCGGCAGCGATTCTTATACCACCGCGCTTCGCTGGATTTATGCGCTCGACTCGAGCATCACGCCGTCGCTCAACTATGAGCACCAGACCGTCGATTTCGACGATGCATTGAGCGCCGACTTGACGCGTAATGACGCTTATCTGCAGATCGAGACGAAGTGGACGCAATCGCGGCTCGTTGTCGTCGGCGGTACCACACGCATAGAACGCGAAGGATCGTCGGAAGAGCTGAGTGGTTCGCTCTGGCGTCTGAATTGGACGCATACCATCACTGCCGACTCCGATCTCGGTGCTTCGTATTCTTCCTCTTACCAAGACTCCAGCGTCGATCTGTTGTCGACGGTTGCACAACCGAATGCGCCCCTGGCGACAGGAACGCCGGCGAGTATTAGCACCGACGTGCTGACGACCGATGTTTATTACAGTCGTGACGCCGACGTGTTCTACAACCAGCGTCTCAGCCGTGCCGGTTTCCGGTTTCGGATTCGCAGTCGCAATCTCGATTTCGAAACGACGCCGCAAGATCGTAAAGAATTCGGCGGCAGCGTCGATCTCGACTATGCATTGACCGATATCAGCACGCTCGGCTTTAACGTCGATCGTAACCGTATCGAACAGCTGAACACATCGCGGGTCGACGAAGATGTCTCGTACGGTGTGCGCTACGCCTATCGCCTCGGACGCCAGTGGGATGTCGGGCTGGAGGCACGCCGGAGTTTCCGCGACAGCGACGCAGTGGACGCCGATTATGCCGGTAATCGCTATTTGCTGAGCATTGCCTACAACTCCGGTAGTTTCCATTCACCGTTCACACGGGACTGAGCGATGTATCTCGAATACTTCCAGTTGCGCGATTTTCCGTTCCGGCTCACGCCGGATACCGAGTTCATGTACATGAGCGAGGCGCATTCGCGCGCCAAGTCGTATATGGATTACACCATCCGCAACCGCGACGGTTTCGTCGTCATCACCGGCGAAATCGGTTCCGGCAAGACCACGCTGATCCAAAAACTGTTGTCCGAAACCCAGGACGACGTGATGGTCGCCAAAATTTTTCAAACGCAGCTCGACGAAGTCGAATTCTTGCAGGCGGTGTTGGTCGAGTTCGGCATGAACCCGTTTCATGCCAAGAAAGTCGAGCTGATCGACATGTTGAATACATTCTTAATCGATCAGTACCACCAGCAAAAGCAGATGGTGCTGGTGGTCGACGATGCGCACAACTTGAGCCCGAAGGTGCTGGAAGAGATCCGCATGTTGTCCGGTCTTGAGACGCAGAAAGAGCGTCTGTTGCACGTGATTTTGGTGGGGCAACCGCCGTTGAACGATCTGCTCGACGCGCCGGAATTGGAACAGTTGCTGCAGCGGGTACGCTTGCGTTACCACATTAAGGCGCTGTCGGAAGACGAGATGCGTGCGTACATCACGCACCGCCTGAAAGTGGCGGGCATGGGCGATAAGCATTTTTTCGCCGCCGACACGTTTCCGATTATTCATAAGTACACCGGCGGATTGCCGCGACTCATTAATACGTTGTGCGACACCGCCCTGATCTGCGCCTATGCCGACAGCCACGAACGCGTGACCGTCGGCGTGTTGAACGGTGCTATCGAAGAGTTGAATTGGCTGCCCTACGCCAAACGCGTAGTTGCGCCGCGGACAAACTCGACCGCCGATAACGGTTATCAGGAAATGATGAAGGACCATACTCGGGCGTTGGTGAATGTCGGCGAGCAGATGACGCGGCTCGATGCGCTGGTGCCGGCGCTAAGTGCATTGGCCGGTCGTATGGGCAATATCGAAACTTTACTGCGACAGCTCATTGGCGAGCGTCCAGCACCCGCGCCGGCGAAAACACCGCCACCGGAATCGGTCGATCGCGCCAAGCGTAAAATCGCTAAATCGGATTGATCCCGCATGTGCGGTATCGCCGGGATATTGAACACGAGCCCGGGGGCGCCGCCTGCCCGCGGTTCGCTAATGCGCATGATCGAGGCGGTGCAACATCGCGGACCGGACGGTTTCGGCTTTTATCACGATAACGACGTCGGTTTAGCGCACGCGCGTCTCAGCATCATCGACATCGATGGTGGCACGCAGCCGATCCACAACGAAGACAAAACCGTTTGGGTCGTTTTCAACGGCGAGATCTTCAACTACCTCGAACTGCGCGCCGAGCTCGAACGCTTGGGCCATCGGTTCTACACCCACTCCGACACCGAAGTTATCGTTCATGCATACGAACAGTACGGCGACAAATTCGTCGACGCCCTAAACGGCCAGTTCGCCATCGCCCTATGGGATACACGCCGCCAACGTTTGCTGCTCACGCGCGATCGTACCGGTATCAGGCCGTTGTTTTACACCGTCGTCGGCAACCGTTTGCTGTTTGCGTCGGAGATTAAATCGCTATTCGCCGAGCCGGCGGTGCCGCGGCGGTTGAACCTCGCCGGACTCGGGCAAATCTTCACTTACTGGTCGGCGCTGCCGCCGACCACGGTGTTCGAAGGCGTCCAAGCACTGGCGCCGGGCCATCGTCTGGTGCTGGAAGCAGGGCGGATGCAGCTCAGTAAATATTGGGATTGGCAATTTCCCAGCGTGTTGCCGGACGATCATCGGCACGAACAAGATATTGCCGAGGAATTGAAGGCGCTGTTGATCGACGCTGTGCGGTTGCAGTTGCGCGCCGATGTGCCGGTCGGTGCGTATCTAAGTGGTGGCCTCGATTCGTCGATCATCACGACGTTAATCAAGCATTACACCGATACCCCGCTACGAACATTCTCGGTCACGTTCGAAGACGACGAATTCGACGAAAGTAATCACCAGCAACAGCTCGTGCATCATCTCGGTACGACGCACACATCGTTGCGTTGCAAGCGCGCCGATATCGGCGCCGCATTTGCTCGCACGATCTGGCATGCCGAGACACCGATTCTGCGCACCGCGCCGACGCCGCTGATGTTGCTGGCCGATAGCGTGCGTGCTGCCGGTTATAAGGTCGTGCTTACCGGCGAAGGCGCGGACGAAGTCTTCGGCGGTTACGATATTTTTAAGGAGGCGAAGATCCGCCGTTTCTGGGCGCGTGCACCGCAATCGAAGATGCGGCCGGCTATTTTGGCGCGGCTCTATCCGTATCTGAAGAATTCGCCGGCGGCTGGGCGCGCTTTTACCGAAAAATTCTTCAGCGAAGGATTGGAGCACAAGGACCAGCCGTTCTTCGCGCATATTCCGCGTTGGACAACGACCCAGCGCACTTGGCAGTTCCTGAGCCCGGAGGTCCAACAGGCGCTTGCCGATTTCGACCCGTACCGGACGATTCAGCAATGGTTGCCGCCCGAAGTCGCCGGTTTCATTCCGTTGGGGCGCGATCAGTATGTCGAAGCGCACACGCTGATGTCCGGTTACTTGCTGTCGTCGCAAGGCGATCGCATGGCAATGGCGAGCTCGATCGAAGGGCGGTTCCCGTTTCTCGACCATCGTCTGATCGAATTCGCCAACCGCCTGCCGCCGTATTTGAAACTGCGTGGCCTGACCGAGAAATATATTTTGAAGAAATCGGTGCAAGGCTTGTTGCCCGATAGTATTCGCCGGCGCACCAAGCAGCCGTACCGTTCGCCCGACAGTCAGAGTTTTTTTAGTGCCGGGCAACCGGCCGAATACGTCGCCGAGCTGCTCGATCCGGTGCGCGTGCGCGACGCCGGCTACTTCAATCCGTCCGCGGTCACTAAGCTGTTCGAGAAGTGCCGCAACGGTCGCGCTATCGGCTTTGCCGATAACATGGCGTTCGTCGGTGTGCTGTCGACTATGCTGGTCGATGCGATGTTCATCCGCGGTTCAATGACTGCCGCCGACGTGTCTACCGGAAATTCGTTTAACGAGGTCGCTGCGTCGGCAGCGACCGTTTCTACTGGAGTTGTCAAATAATGAGCGCTGCACCCGAATCGAAGATCCGCGAATTCATTCTGTCGAATTACCTGTTCACGAACGACGCGTCGGCATTGAAGAACGAAGATTCGTTCTTGAAGCGCGGCATTATCGATTCGACCGGTATTCTCGAAGTTATCCAATTCTTGGACGATGAATTCGGCGTCAAAGTGGCAGATGAGGAAATGAGCCCGGAAAATTTGGACTCGGTGAATAATCTGGTTGCGTTCATCAAGCGCAAACAAGCGTAGCGGCAACGAAACTCGCAAACTGATGTTGTCTCTGGTCCAACGCCTCGAACAAAGCGCCACGCGCACGCCCGATAGCGATGCGATCGTGCACGGCGCCGAGCGGCTGTGCTATCGCGAGCTTTGGCGGCGGGTGCAGGCGTTCAGCGCCTATTTGCGGCGGTGCGGCCTGCCGCCGCAGGCGCGCGTGGCATTGTTGCTCGAGAACTCCAGCGCCTATGTAGTCGCCTATTATGGAGTGATGGCGGCCGGCGGTGCGGTGGTTGCGCTCAATACCGCGGCGAAAGCGGCCGATTTGACCCTTTGGTTGGCGCATTGCGGCGCGAGCATCGTCGTGCTGGATCCGGCGCATCCGTCGGCGGCGGCAGTGCGAAGCTGGTGCAGTGATCGGGCCGAGGTAATTGCGATCGATGCATGGCAAGGAATTTTCGAGGGTGGCAATGCTAATGAAGCGCCGGTCGCGGTCAATACCGATCGACTGGCGGCGATTATTTATACGTCAGGCACCACCGGTCGTCCGAAAGGCGTGATGTTGAGCCACGGCAATCTTGCGGCCAACGTCGAGTCGATACAGGGCTATCTGGCGCTCAACGCGAGCGATCGCATCGTCAACGTTTTGCCGTTTTATTACTCATATGGCAACTCGGTATTGCATACCCATCTGGCGGTCGGCGGTTGCGTGATCATCGAGGATAATCTCGTTTATCCGCATCGTGTCGTCGAGCGCATGGTCGCCGAGCGCGCCACCGGTTTCGCCGGCGTGCCGTCGACGTTTTCGTTGTTACTTAATCGGCTGACGTTTGCCGACTACGACTTGCGCACGCTGCGCTATATCACGCAGGCCGGTGGCGCGATGCCGGTGGCGCATATCGAGCGCTTGATCGATGCCTTGCCGCAGGTGCGTTTGTTTGTCATGTACGGCCAAACCGAAGCGACCGCGCGCTTGAGTTATCTGCCGCCGGAACGGTTGCGCGACAAGATCGGTTCAATTGGCGTCGCTATCCCCGGCGTCACGCTCGAAGTGCGTAACGAGCGCGGCCCAGCGGCGGCGAGCGAAGTCGGCGAGATCTGGGCGCGTGGCGAAAATATCATGCTCGGTTACTGGAACGATGCCGAGACCACGCGTCAGGTGTTGCAGGACGGTTGGCTCAAGACCGGCGATATGGGGTACCGCGATGTCGACGGCTACTTATATATAGAAGGCCGCCGCAGCGACATGATCAAGACCGGCGCGCATCGCATTCACCCGAAAGAAATCGAAGAGGTGATTGCCGAGCTCGACGGGATCGGCGAAGTGGCGGTCATCGGTGTACCCGACGACATTCTTGGTCAGGTGATTAAGGCGTACCTCGTCATCAAGCCGGATGCTGCCGTCGATGGTATGCGCGTTAAGGCACACTGCCGCGATCGATTGGCGGCGTACAAAATTCCGAAGCTCATTGAATTTGTTTCATCACTACCGAAGACCGCCTCCGGTAAGGTGCAGAAGTTCGTTTTGGCGGCTAACAATTCGTAGGAGGACAGGGTGAAGGGCCAATTGTCGAAAGATGTGCTCAAGCTGGATGAGGCTGCCGAAGTCGAGCGGATCGGTGCGCGACTGCGCGAGGCGTGTGGTCAAGTGTTGCGTAAACGCGGACTGGTAGTGGCGATATCGAGCGGCATCGACAGCTCGGCGTGCGTTGGCGTAGCGGTACGCGCCCTGGGCGCCAGCAAAGTTTTCGGTCTGATCTTGCCGGAGCGCGATTCGTCGCCGGACAGCGCCAAAAAGGCGGAACGGTTAGCCCAACATCTTGGTATTCGTTATGCGATCGAAGACATCGCGCCGACGCTCGAAGCCATCGGTTGCTATCGTTGGCGCGACCAGGCGATTAAGCGCGCGCTGCCGGCGTACGGTCCCGGTTGGGGAATGAAGATCGTCATCAGCGGTGGTCTGGAAGGTCGCATCAATCATTTCCGGCTGATCGCGAAATCGCCGAACGATGAGATGCACGACGTGCGTTTGGGCCTCGAAGATTATTTGCAGATCGTCGCCGCGACCAACTACAAGCAGCGCATTCGTAAGACCATCGAGTATTTTCATGCCGATCGGCTCAACTATGCCGTGGTCGGTACGCCGAACCGCCTGGAATACGACCAAGGATTTTTCGTGAAGAACGGCGACGGCGCCGCTGACGTAAAGCCGATCGCACATCTTTATAAGACGCAGGTGTATGCACTGGCGCGGCATCTCGGCTTGCCGGCGGAGATTTGCAACACCACGCCGACGACCGATACCTATAGCTTGCCGCAGGGCCAAGACGAGTTTTACTTCGCGCTGCCGTATCAGCAGATGGACTACGCCGTATGGGCGCTGAACCACGGTGTGACCGCTGCCGAGCTCGGCAGTTTCCTCGGGATCGGTGAAGAGCGTGCGAAGAATGTTTACGCCGACATCGAGGCGAAGCGCCGCACCACCAGTTACATGCATGCACAACCGCTGTTGGTGGAGGCGGTGACGGAATTGCCGAAGATCGACCCAGTGGCGCGTAAGTAATGGAACAACGCGGTTTCTTCGACAACCGACGCGGCAAAAAGCTTTTCTATGCCGCGCATGGCCGGCCCGGAGCAGGGTCGGCCTGGTTGTTTTGTAATCCATTTTTGGAGGAGAAGACTTTCAGTCATCCGGCTTATGTCAGCTTGGCGCGCACGATTGCTGCGAATGGCGGGTTTGCCGTGCGCTTCGATTATGAAGGCGACGGTGACAGCGACGGCGAGTACGACAGTCTGGGCTTGGGCGATTGGGTAGCCGACGTTGAAGCGGTCGCTGCTTTTGCACAACAACGCTGGAATGTGACGGCGCCGGCACTGTTCGGTTTGCGGCTCGGTGCCGCTGTCGCCTGTATGGCGGCGGCCCGTATCGGTAGCACACGATTGCTGTTGTGGGAGCCGGTCGTTAATGGTGGCGCCTACTTGGAGGACTGCTTGAAGTTGAATCTAACGACGCAGCTATCGACCCACAAGCGTGTCATCGAAGGCCGACCGAAGTTGCTCGAACGTCTGGCGCGCGACGAGCAGATCAATATCGCCGGCTATCAACTCGGCGGCCGTATGGCGGCGCAATTGCAGGCATTCGATTTGTTGCAGCAGCTGTCGGCATTGAGCGGTTATTGTCAGATTGATGTCGTGCGCTTGCCGCCGCGGGCGAAAGCGGATACGTCGCCGGTATTGACTGGTGTACAGCGCGTAATCGACTGCGCCGGTTTGCCGTTTTGGCAGGAGTCGCGCCAACACGATCCGCAAGGAGCTTTTGCTGCTGCTAGCCACGAGCTTATCGGCGGGAGCGCGGCGTGAACGAAACGCTATTCGAAGTTGCCGGCGCCGATGGCTTGATGCGCCGCGGCATTGTTACCGGCCCGCAAACCGGTAGCGGTATGGGCATCGTATTGTTGCCTGCCGGCTTGAAGTATCACATCGGTCCCGGCCGGTTCAACGTGCTGTTGGCGCGCTCGCTGGCGGCGGCAGGGCATACGGTTTTACGTATCGATCCGATCGGCATGGGCGAGAGCGATGGCCATATTGAGGCGGGCGCGACGCGCGAGTTGTGGCGCAGTGTCGAGCAGGGTCGTTTCGTCGACGACACGCTGTTGGCCTGTCGCGAATTTCGTCGGTGCTTTGGGCTCGAACGCATCATCGTCGCCGGTATTTGCGGCGGTGCTATCACTGGGCAATTGGCCGCAGCCCGCGCGCGTGGCGTGATTGACGGCGTGGTGTCGTTGAACACCGCGGTCACATTGTCGCCGATCGATGCAAACGCGGCCAAGCCGATGGGGGCGGTGCAGGCGCAGCATCATATGAAGAGTTATTTACGTAAGTTACTGGCGCCGGCGGCGTGGCGTCGGTTATTCAGCGGCGAAAGCGATATCGCTGGAATCGGCAGAATCGTTGTAACCGCCGTCAAAACGCGTATCGGCGGTGGCCGGCGGACGCTGGATTTATTTCCAAACGAGAACCCGGCCTATCTCGAAAGTTTTCGGACGCTGGAGCGGAATCGGATACCGCATCTATTGCTATTCAGTGGCAACGACAATCGTTGGCTCGAATTTCAAGAAATTGTTTTACAGCGGTACCTCAACGGCAATAGTAAGAGTGAACAGTACGAGATCGGTGTAATCGCCGACGCCAATCACGAGTTTCATTGGCGGGCTTGGCAGCAGGAGGCGTTCCGGCATATCGGCCAATGGATCGAGCGTACTTTTGTCAGCGATGTGATCAGCGCTCGAGTCGCTTCATAAATATATTGAGAGTAGGACAATGCAAGCAATGGACACAGTAACGAATGACAGGTTGAAGGCAGCAACAGCGCGCGCCGCCGTGCAGACGCCTTTGCGGGTCTTGATGGTCGTCGACGGTTGTTATCCGAGTCTGGGCGGCGCTGAGATTCAGGTGGCGTTGCTCGGGCGTACGTTAAAGGCGCGCGGGCATGATGTGAGCGTGTTGTCGCCGTTGCTCGACGCGACGATGCCGTTGCGTGGTACGGTCGAGGGAATTCCGGTGGAACGAATCGCCTATCCGCGCATTCGCGGTTTGGGTGCATTCATTTTGATGGTGCGCTTTGCCTGGATACTATTGCATCGACGTAGCCGCTACGACGCCATTCATATCCATATGATGAAAAATTTGGCGACGGTCGCTGGTTTGGTGCGGCCGTTGCTGCGTGCTTCCGTGACCGTCAAGGTGTCGGGGGCGTGGGAGTTCGACGGTGGTGTGCTCGATGCTGAACGGCGTAATCACTGGCTGACGCGTTTACGTAATAAGTGGATCGGTCGGTGCGACTACTTTCAATGCATCAGCGTTTACACGCGCCAGCGGCTACGCGATGCCGGTTATGCCGAACATAAGCTGCGCATGATTCCGAACGCCGTCGAGGTCGACCGCTTCAGCGATCCGCAGTCGCCGACACAGGATCATGTGCCAACCGTGGTATTTGTTGGCCGCATGCGTGCTGTCAAAGGTCTCGACGTGTTGATCCGTGCCTGGAAGCAGGTATGTGCACGTCATGTCGCGCGGTTGATCATCGCTGGCGACGGTCCTGAGCTGAACAATCTAAAACGTTTGGCCGGCGACATGGGCTTGACCGATTCCATCGAATTTCCGGGCCGGGTCATGGCAGTGCCGGCGTTGTTACAGAAAGCCGATGTTTACGTGCAGCCGTCGTACCAGGAAGGATTGCCGAACTCGGTATTGGAAGGGATGTCGGCCGGTTTGCCGATCGTCGCCACGCGGGTCAGTGGCAACGAAGACGTGGTCGAGGACGGCGTCAACGGGCAACTAGTGCCAGCCGGAAACGCCGAGGCCTTGGCCGAGGCGCTGACAGCGCTGGTTGGCGATTTGTCGCGGGCACGGTCGCAAGGGCGGATGTCGCGCCAAATTATCGAAGAAAAATTCCAGACGTCCGTGGTAGTCGAGCAATTGATTAAGGCCTACCAACGAGCATTGTGAAATGACTGAAGACCGGACCGAAAAAGTACTAGTGCTGGCGACGATCGACACGGAGTGTGATCACGATCCCTCCTGGGTGCGTTCGAACCCGCTCGGATTCCGGTCTATTGTCGAAGGGGTGCCCGAGCGGTTGCAGCCGGTGTTCGACGCTGCCGGCGCGGTGCCGACCTACCTGCTGACGGTCGAGGTGATGGAAAATGCCGAGTGCGTACGCACATTGCGCGACCTCAAAGGTTCGTATGAGTTTGGTACGCACCTGCACTCGGCGTTTATCGAGCCGCAAAAGAAATTTCAGGACTACGCCGGCGTCGATAGTCCCGATTTTCAGTGCCACTGTGCCCCGGACATTGAGTACGCCAAGCTCAAGAACTTGACGCAGCTGTTCCAACACAATTTCGGATATCAACCGCTGTCGTTCCGTGCCGGTCGCTTCGGCGCCGGCGCAGCGACGATTAGCGCGCTCGGGCGTCTGGGTTATCGCGTCGACACCAGCGTCACGCCGCATATTCGCTGGCGGCATCCTGACGGCAACGTCGACTACCGCCAGGCGCCGGAGCAACCGTATTTTCCGGCGCGCGAATCGTTGGTGCAGGCCGACAACGGCGCGCGCAGCGGCGTGCTCGAGATTCCGGTAACGGTCAAAGATCGCTGGTTCCACGATCCGTATTGGTTGCGTCCTTGGTTCTCCAGTGTAGCGGTGATGAAGGACGTGATCGGCTATCATCTTGCGCGCTTTCGGGACCGCCGGGTGGTGGTGCTCAATATGATGTTCCATTCCATGGAGGTCATTCCAAAGGCCTCGCCTTATCCGCAGAGCGACAGCGACGTACGGCGATATCTGGACGACTTATCAGAAGTTCTACAGTGGTGCCGGCAGCAAGGCATGACGTTCATGGGCAGCGCCGACGTCTATCCGGAATTTGCGGCAGCGGTATAACAGGACAAACATTTAATGAATTTAACGGTAGTAGATTCCGTGCCGGCATTCGAAGGCTTGCGCGATCGCTGGGATGCGCTCGTCGATACGGCCGAGCACGCGAGCATTTTTACCACCTGGTCGTGGCAGTGGCACTGGTGGCGCCACTACGGCAACGACCAGGCGTTGCGTATTTTGCAGGTGGAGGAGGCGGGCCAGCTCCTCGGTATTTTGCCGTTATATATAGAGACCGTTAAACCGTTTCCCGGCGTCAGCGTGCGCGTGTTGCGCTTCGTCGGTACCGGCGGCGATACCTCGCCGGATTATCTCGACGCCTTGATCCGGCGCGGCGATGAAGATCGAGTGGCGTCGATATTGGCGCAGTATCTCGTACGCGAGCTGAACGGCTGGGACGTCGCTAGCATCACCGACCTGCATGCCGACTCGGCATTTCGCCGCGCGCTAGCGGCGGCATTGGCGGCGGCGGCAATCGAGTGCCGTGCCAGCATGTCGGCGCGTATTTCGTATATCGACTTACCTGCCACCTGGGACGATTACCTCGCTGCGCAGAGCCGCGATCGGCGTTACACCGTGCGCAATACTCGCCGTAAGTTCGAAAGTCTGCCGGACGCGCGCTTTTTCGTCTGGCAAGAGCAGTCGGTCGATAAAGCGGTCGATCGACTGATCGAGCTGCATCATCTGCGCTGGCAACAAAAGGGCGAGGCGCACGCGTTCTCGTCGCCGGCTTATGTCAGTTTTCATCGTGAGCTAATGCAGGCGTTACAGGATAAAAATCAGCTGCGGCTTTATTGCATGGAGACCGGCGGTGCGGTGATCGCCATGTATTACTGCTATCGCTTCCGCGACACCGTGTATTACTTCCAGGGCGGCTTCGACCCGAGCCACGAGCGCGCGCGTCCCGGTCTGTGTTTGATGGGCTATGCCATCGAGCATGCTATTCAAGAAGGCAATCACACCTTCGACATGTTGCGCGGCGAGTACGACTACAAGCGGCAATGGGCGAAAGCGACCCGCGAGACCCATCAGATCGTCGCTTTCCGTCGCAATCCGCGCGCGATCGCACATCGTTTGCGCTATTCCTATCTGCCGGGACTCAAGGCGGAGATCAAACGTATCTTTGGGCCCAAAGGTAAAGCGTCGGAGACGCCCCGTGCCGCGTCGTCGGTGGAGGCGTAAATGCTCCGTAAACTGTTCAAGCACAGCTCGAACTACACGATCGGTAGCTTGATCGCTACCATCGCCGGGCTCGTTTCGTTCCCGATTTTGACGCGCACGCTCACGACCGAAGAGTACGGTCTGATGGGGTATATCGGCACCACGCTGGCGACGTTGGTCTGCATCGGCAAGCTCGGCGTGCAACATGCGACCGTGCGGTTTTATGCCGAGGTTCGAGCCGGCAAGCGTGACGTCGGTTTGGGCGAATATTATTCGACGGTGATTTTCGGTATGGCGGCGATGGGGCTGGCCGTCACGGTCGTGTGGGCCACCATCACGCAGTTGCTGCCGCACTGGTTTTACGACAGCCGACTGCCGGCGTTGCTGCTGTTGACGTCCAGCTTGATCATTATACGGGTGGTGGACAGCGGTCTGGTCAATCAACTTCGTGCGCAACAACGCAGCGCGATCTTTGCCTTCTACCAAGTCGTTAAGCGTTATGTCGGTCTGGGCTTGGTGTTGCTCGCATTATTTTTTGTCTCCAAAAATCTCTGGGGATTCTACGGCGCGACCATTGTCGGCGAGCTGGTCGCGGCCATTTGCTTGGGCGCATGGCTGGTACGGGGTGTAGAGTTCCGGCCGAAAAACTTTTCGCCCGAATTGTTCCGAGCGATGTTGGTATTCGGTATTCCGATGATCGGCTACGAGTTCGCCGGCATCATCCTGCAGCAGGGTGACCGTTATGTCATCATCGCCGTGCTCGGCGCCGAGAAGCTCGGTATTTACTCGGCGGCGTACAACATGTGCGAGTACATTCAATTGTGCTTCATCATGTCGTTCTCGCAAGCGATCGTTCCAATTTATGTGCGCCTGTGGGAAGAGAAGGGCGAGACGGCGACGGTCGAGTTTCTACAAAAATTTGTTCATTACTACGTGATGTTGGCGTTGCCGATCGTTGCCGGTCTAATCGCCATCGGTGCGGATCTGTTGTCGTTCCTGGCGTCGGAAAAGTATGTCGATGGCGCCGTTATCATTCCGTACGTGGTCGCCGGTATGGTGTTCGACGGCGCTATCGTTATCGCCGGTGCCGGCCTGTACATCCACAAGCGCACCAAAACCATCCTCATGGTCATCGCCGCCTGTGCGGTGTTCAACCTGGTGCTCAATTTTGCATTGGTGCCGGTCTGGGGCATCCGTGGCTCGGCGGTAGCGACCTTGGTCAGTTATGCCGTTTTGATCAGTTCGGTATTGGTGTTCGGTCGCCGGTGGTTGCGGTTTCCTTTCCCGTGGGCGGCGGTACTCAAGTTCGCGCCATTGGCAGCGATCATGTATTTCGCCGTGATTCACGTCGAGTTGGGCAGCGGGTTGGAGAATTTGTTCGCGCGCGTCGCTGTCGGTGCCGTCGTGTATGTCGGATTGGTGCTGGCCGCCGACAGCAACGCCCGGGACGCGTTGCAGGCCGTATGGGCGAGGATTCGTAATAGATCGGCTTAAGGAAATCTAGCAAAAAAAATACGGGAGGAGCTATTTTTATGGGTATGTTGGAAACAACAGGTGGGCTGGTAATGGCGCAAAACGAAGCAGGCAAAAACAACGCGGGGCCGACAAAACGGTCCAGTGCGTTGCCGCTCGTGAGCGTTGTTATCCCGGCGTACAACGGCGCATCGACGTTGGCCGAGTCGCTGGATAGTGTCTTGGCGCAAACCTATCCGAATATCGAAACGGTAGTGGTCGATGACGGTTCGCTCGATAACACCAGTGAAGTGTTGCGCCGCTACGGCGACAAAGTGCGATCGATTCGCCAGCCGAACGGCGGCTTAGCGTCGGCGCGTAACCTTGGCCTGAAACACGCCTGTGGTGACTATATTGCGCTGCTTGATGCCGATGACATTTGCCTGCCCGGGCGTATCGCGCTGCAAGTGGCGTTTCTCGAGGCGCATCCGGAGCTGGTGTTGTGCAGCTCGGACTTTTCGGCGTTCGACAAGTCGGGCGATATCGCCACGTCGTTCATCGGCGAGTACTACAACAGCGTCGGCCGGCGCGATGGTGGCGTCGCCTCGTTGTTCGCGCGACGTGCCGATATCAAGCCGGAAGCGTCAGCGCTGACGACGGCTGTGCCGGCTTACGCTGGTAATGTTTACGAACGGGTCGTCGAAGGCAACTTCATTCATCCGCCGACGGTGCTGTTTCGACGTTCGTTGGTCGATACCGTCGGTGCGTTCGACGGGCACTTAAAGAACATGTGCGATTATGATTGGCTGATACGTGTCAGCCGCATCGGCCAGGTCGGCTACATCGATCGACCATTGATCCGTTATCGACTGTCGGAATCGCAGATGTCGGGCGATCGCAATCAAGTCGTCGTGAAGCTCGATTTGGTCCAGGTATTGGCCAATGTCCGGAGTGCCGACCCGGAACTTTACGCACGCAAGCGCGGTGAGTTTCGTCGGCGTATCGGTAGTTGTTATCTAAGCGCGGCGGATGCGCAGACAGATACCAAAAAGGCGGCGGCGTTTGGCAATTTGCTGCGTAGCCTCGGCTATGCGGTCGTCGACGTAACGACGCTCAAAGTGATTATCAAGTTGTTGCTACCACGACGCCTAGTACAAGCCTACCGCCGGAGAAAGTACAACGCATGATCAAACAGCTCGTTAAGCGAACGTTGTCGACGTCGGCCGGATGGGCACTATCGGCGCCTTTGCGCGCGCGTGGCGTCTCCGTGTTGATGTACCACCGCGTCACCCAGCCGGGCGAATTGTTTCCCGGTACGGAGCTCGGGCGATTTCGTGCGCAGATGCAGTGGATCAAACGCAACTGTACGGTCATCAACCCAGATCAGGTGCTCGAATACGCCGGCAACGGATCGCGTACGCGGCCGCCGGTGTTGATTACTTTCGATGACGGTTATCGCGATTATCACGATCGTGCTTATCCGGTGTTGCAGGAATTACAAATGCCGGCATTGGTATTCATAGCGACGTCGTTCATGGATAACGGCGGCATGATCTGGACCGATGAATTGCCGTGGGCGGTTGCCACCACCAAGATGGCGTCGGTGGCGGCGCTGCCGTGGGATCGAAGTGCGCGCTTCGATCTGCGCCAAACCGGTGAGCGCAATGCTTATCTACGTCAGTCGAAGCGTTATTTGAAAGACGTGGCCGACGCTGAACGTCAACGTTGGCTCAATCAAATATTCAGCGAGCTCGGTGTCGCTGGTCGCCAGCACGAGCTCGAGCGACAAATGCTGAGCTGGGACGAAATACGCGCGACCATGGGATTGACGTATTACGGCGGACATACCCATACACACCCGATCATGTCGCAACTCGGTAGCGCCGAGCTCGACAGCGAAATTCGTATTTGCCGCGATCGCATGTTGGCCGAGACCGGCGTCGCGCCGCGTTATTTTGCTTATCCCAATGGCCGCGCCGCCGACTTCAACGACGAGTCGAAAGTCGTGTTACGCAAGTACGGCTTCGATCTCGCCTTCACGACGGTCGAAGGCGTGAATGGTCGCGGCGCCAATCCCATGGAGCTGCGTCGCATGCCGACCGGTGCCGCCAATCTGGGCGACTTCGCCTGGCTGGTGTCGGGTAGGGGCTGATGATGCAACTGCTCTTCTGGTCGGCGTTCGCCTTTGTGGCATACACCTATCTCGGTTATCCGCTGCTGGTTTGGCTGATATCGCGATTCGTGCCCGAGCGCCGACCGGATCCATCGACCGTACGCACGTGGCCCAAGGTTTGTGTCATCGTCGCCGGCTACAACGAGCAGGACCGCGTCGCCCGCAAGATTCGCAATCTGAAGGCGCTCGACTATCCGCCCGAGCAGCGCCGTATTATTTTTGTTTCCGATGGCTCGACCGATGAGACGCCGGTACGCATCACCCACGAGGGCGGCGTCGATTTAATCGCCTATAACGCACGCCGTGGTAAACCGCATGCGCTCAACCGCGCTGTTGAAGCCGCCGGCGATGCCGAGATTCTCGTCTTCACCGATGTCCGCCAGGAATTGTCGGTCGACGCCGTGCGTATCTTGGTGACGCGTCTGGTCAACGAGCGCGACGTCGGCGGTGTCAGCGGCGAACTGGTGCATATCGATCCGCAGTCGCATACCGCCGCCAATATCGGTCTCTATTGGCGCTACGAAAAATGGATTCGCAAGTCCGAGAGCCGCATCGGCTCGACCGTCGGTGCGACCGGTGCGTTGTATGCCATCTGGCGCGAGGACTACACGGTGCTGCCGGACGACACTTTGCTCGATGACGTCGTTATTCCACTTGGTGTCGTTCGCCGCGGACGCCGGGTCGTGCTCGAAGAACGCGCTGTCATCTACGACGAATTACAGAAAGAATCAGCTGGTGAGCGCCGTCGCAAAATCCGCACGCTTACCGGAAATTTCCAGGCGTTTACGCGCCTGCCGTGGGTGTTCGTGCCGTGGCGCAATCCGGTGTTCATCCAACTGCTGTCGCACAAATTGTTTCGGTTGTTCGTGCCGTATGCACTGGCATTGATGTTAGTCGCGTCGTTGCTCGCCGATGGACTGTTCTATCGCATGCTGGCGGTCGGACAGATCGCGTTTTATTTGTTGCCGGCATTGGGGTTGGTCAGTCAGCGGTTACGCAGTCATCGATTGATTAGTTTCGTTCTGGTATTTCTCGAGCTGAACTGGGCGGCTGTGTTAGCGCTACGCAATTTTCTACTGAGCCGCACTAATGTGTGGGAGAAGACATGAAGCGCATCATCGTGCTCATGTACCACGCGCTCTATGACGGCGACGAGGAATATCAGCGTATCGATCCGGCTGATCGTCCGTACGCGGTTGCGGTCGAGCAGTTCGCCGCGCAGATGGATCTTTTGCGTCGCACCGGTGTCGCCGTCGTGTCATTGGCGCAAGCGCTGACGGGCGTGTTACCGGAGCATGCGGTGTTACTCACGTTCGACGACGGCCATGTCAGCAACTACCGCCATGCGTTGCCGCTGCTATGCGAGCGCGGTATGAGCGCGATTTTTTTCGTCACCAGCGATTTCATGGGCCAACGGCGCGACTTTTGTTCATGGGCGCAATTAGCCGAAATGGCACAGCAGGGCATGGCGATCGAGGCGCACGGCCAGACGCACCGATTTTTCGACGATCTATCAAATACTGAATCGAGCAGCGAGCTCGTTGCCGCTAAGACGGCGATCGAACGCGGTACGCGCGTACCGGTCAGTGCGATCTCGTTTCCCGGGGGCCGTTTCACGGCGCGCGATATTGTGCTCGGCGGCGCTGCCGGTTACCGGCTGTTCTTCACGTCGGAAGTCGGCGCCAACTCGGCGGCGATGTTTGCCTCCGGTGCGCCGATTCGGCGGATCGCGATTCGGCAAACGACCGACTTGGCGGCGTTCCAACGTTTTGCTGGCGCCGATACTCGTACACTGTTGCGCGCCTCGGCTATTGCCGGTGTAAAGCGCATCGTCCGCCGTCTGATCGGCAACCGGTTCTACCAGGGGTTGTATGAGCGACTTTCGTCTTGAGCCTTACGGTGTTCAGGAAAGTGAACCGGAGACTCCTAAGTCCGAAGTAACGGAACCCGTTAAATGGGGCGGGCCGGCGTTGCGCTCGACGCTGTGGTTCTTGGCGGCGCCGGCTTGCTTCGCGGTTGCGATCATGTTGTTTCACCTCAAGTTGCCGTCGTTCGTGCTGTACGGGTTTGCCGGCGTCTTCGGCTTGGCGTTGTTCAAGCGTTGTCTGCAAGATCCCGAATGGCTATTGGCAGTGTTCGCCATCTATATTCCGCTCAATCGCATTTACGTCGTGCCTATCGTTCCCGGCATTAACGGCACGAATCTGCTGTTGTTACTGCTGCTGTTCTGTTGGTTGATACGGGCAATCCGCGAAGATCGCTCGTTGTTCACGTCGATGCCGAATACCAAGTTGGTTGGTTTATGGGCGGTAATCTCGTCAATTTCGGTCGTCACCTCCCTTCTGACCCTGGGCTTCAGTAGAGCGAGTGACCACTTTGGCGATTTCAAGGCATGGATCGACCAGTTCATCGTTTTTTACGCTTTTCTCAATCTGATTCGCGACGGCCGCATGGCGCGTCGTGTCGTTGTGTACATGATGTTGGGTACGCTGGTCGTCATCTTGTTCGGTATCCAAGAAGCGATTGAGAAGGAAGGGCTCGCCAGTATCGAGAAGTCGCGCTTGTTGGGCCCACAAATGCAACCGAACGATTTCGGCGCCTTTTTGGTGTATAACGCCGGGCCGTTTTTGGCGCTGTTCGTGGTTTACTTCCGGCGTATCCGCGCTTGGCCGTTGTTTTTATATCTGGCGACGATGGCGAAGTTGTTAATCATGACGTTCTCGCGTGGCGCATATATTGGTATGGCGCTTGCCGGGCTCGCCGCCGGCTATCTGCGCGGTAAGCTGTTCCTGCTGTTCTGGGCGTTGGTCGCGGTTGGGGTTTTGGCGGCGATGCCGCAGCTCATCCCGGCGTCGATTGTCGATCGCATGGCGCAGACCAAGGACTCGAGCGGCGCCCACGGCGAGATGGACGCGAGCTCGGAGCATCGCTTGGTGTTGTGGAAAGCGGCGATCGAAATGACGCTCGAAAGTCCGATCCTCGGGAAAGGCTTCAAGGCATTTCCGGCGTTCAAGGACCAATATACCGAGTATTACGTGCGTGAAGCCGACAACCACAACATGTACTTATATATCTGCTCGCAGATGGGCATCCCGGCGCTGGTGATTTTCTTGTTGCTGTTGATAAAGATGTATCGCCTCGGCGGGCGGCTATACCGAAAGGGTACCGAGCCGTTCATGCGTATTATCGGCATGGGCGCTGCGGCGATGGTGGTGGCGGTGCTGGCGATTAATATGTTCGGTTCGCGCATGGTCAGCATTGAAGTCGACGGTTATTTTTGGATCATGCTGGCGGTGCTGGCGCATCTATGGGTCGAGCACGAGCAAACAATGGAAGCGAATAATGTCTCGACCTCCTGAACAACGACCGCGCGTCGCCCATATCATCGACGAGTTGCCGGCGCACGGCGCCGAGCGTTTGTTGGTGGACGTATTACGCCATCGGTCGCCGGTGTTCGACTATCACGTCGTCTGCCTAATGCGCGGCGGCGATCTCGAGCCGGAAATACGGGCGCTGGGCATTCCGCTGACGATCCTCGGTTATCGCGGCAAATTCGATATCTCCTTGGTCTGGCGGCTGGCGCGCTGGCTGCGGGCGAATCGGATTTCGGTCGTGCATACGCATTTGTTCACCGCCGACACTTGGGGCCGGTTGGCGGCGCGGGTTGCCGGGGTGCGGCCGGTGTTTACCACGGTTCACAGCACTAATCAGTGGAAATCGAAACTGTATCGCTGGGTCGACCGCGTGTTGGCGCGGATAACGACGCGCGTTATCGCTTGCTCGGAAGAGGTCGGTGAGGTGTTAGTACGGCAGGATCGTTTGCCGACGGCGCGGGTGCAAGTCGTGCGTAACGGCATCGCGCTCGAGCGTTTCGCCGGTGCCTCGGCCGAAGGCGTGCGTGCCGAATTCGGCGTCGACCGCGGATGCCCGTTGATTGCCTTGGTTGGGCGGTTCCATCCGGCGAAGGGCCATCCCGATCTCATCGCCGCGCTGGCGCAGCTGCGTCAGCGCAATATCGCTTACCGTTGTCTGTTTGTCGGCGAAGGCGAGTTGCAGGCGGAGCTGGCGGCCGAGGTAAAACGCCAGGGCCTGGATCAGCAAGTTATCTTTACCGGGCAACGCCGCGATATTCCGCGGTTGCTGGCAGCGACCGACGTGTTGTTATTGCCGTCGCGCTGGGAAGGACTGCCGATGATTCTGCTCGAAGGTATGGCCATGGGTTGCACCGTGATCGCGACTAAAGTCGGTGGCATCCCGGATGTGATTACCGACAACAAAGATGGCTTATTGATCGCGCCGGCGGATGTTGCCGGTTTAACCGAGACCCTACAACGCGCGCTCAACGATGCGCCGCTGCGCGCCCGACTTGGCGCCGCCGCCCGTGAGACGATTCGGCAGCGTTACAGCGTCACGGTAACGGCGGCGGCGTACGAATCGCTTTATCGCGACGCATTGGGACTAACGCCGCGGCAATCGGCAACGAGCGCGGCCAAGCCACGGGAGGCGCGATGAGTTTGCATAGCGCCTTGCGCAATATCGTACCGGCGGTGCTGCGGCCGTTCGCCAAGGGTTATGCGCGTCTGCGACCGTCGATCCGCGTATTGATGTATCACCGGGTCGATCGGGTCGACGGTTTCGATCAGTTGACGGTACAGCCGGAACGGTTCGACGAGCAGATGGCGTACATCGCCGCCAACCATCGTGTGATTTCGTTAGCGCGAGCGATCGACGAGCTTACTGATGGTTCGACCCTTCCCGGTGTCGTCGTGACGTTCGATGACGGCTATCAAGACAATCTGACACAAGCGTTGCCGATTCTTAAGCGACACAATATTCCGGCGACAGTGTTTGTCACTACCGATTTTTCTGCGCAGCGCCGCTCGCATCCGCGTTACGGCACGGCGCCCGGCCTGCATTTGGATTGGGACGGCGTGCGCGCACTGCAAGCTGCCGGCATCACCATCGGCTCGCATACGATTTCACATCCGTTCCTGACGCGGCTGCCGCCGGATCAGGCGCGGCGCGAAATCGCCGAGAGCAAAGAACTCATTGAGCAGGCGATCGGCGCCCAGGTCGATTTTTTCTGTTATCCATCGGGTGACTTCGGCCGGCGCGAGTTGGCCTTCGTGTACGAAGCCGGTTATCGCGCCGCCGTATCGGTGGCGCCGGGCGGTAACCGTGTCGGTACGCCGCTGTTCGCGCTCAACCGCACCGAGATGACCGACCGCGACGGCGTTGCCGAGTTGGGCGCCAAGCTCGACGGCGCTTACGATTTGATTCACGCCATGTTGCATGCGCGCCGGCAACGCGCATTTGCCCAACAAGCACACCAACAAGGGGATGCAGGATGAAGTTGCTTTATCTCATGACCGAGCCGTTCGGGGTGGGCGGCGTGCAGTCCGATATTTTGACGCTGACCGAAGACTTGTCGCGCCGCGGACACAAAGTGTATGTCGCGACGACCGAGGGCGTTTTATTGCAAGAAGTGATCGGTAAAGGCGCGCATCACGTCAATATCGATTTCCACTATCGCGGCCTCGCCGGTTTTTGGCGGGCGGCGCGGGCGTTGCGCGATGTCGTGCGGCGCGAGCGGATCGAAGTATTGGCGCCGCAATCGGTACGCTCGACATTGGTCGCTTACGTGGCGTTGCGGTTGTTGCCGTTTGGTTATCGTGTCGCCGGCACTGGCAAGCGCCTGCCGATCGTCACCACCATCCACAACATTCATAACCCGATGCATTTCCGTTATGCCGGGCGCTTGCTCAATCACTGCAGCGATTTCGTCATCTTCGAGTCGCACTACGAGCGCGACCGTTGCTTGGCCAGTGGTCTCGGCGAGCACAAGTCGGTCGTCATTCACAGCGGTATCGATACCGATCGGTTCGTGCCACGCGAGCGCAATCTCGAGTTGATGCAACGCTACGGACTCGATCCGAATAAACACAAGGTATTCGGCATCGTCGCTCGCCTGTCCGAGGAAAAGGGCCACAACTATTTGATCGAGGCGTTCGCCCGCGTGCAACAAGAGCGACCGGAGACGCGTCTACTCGTGATCGGCGATGGACCGTTGCTCGAGCCGGTGAAAGCGCAAGCGCATGCCGCCGGGCTCGATGGCAAGGTGATATTCACCGGTATGCAACGCAATATCCCTGACTATCTGGCGATGCTCGATGCATTTGTGCTGGCATCGACGCGCGAGTCGTTTCCGTTGGCGGCGCGCGAAGCGATGGCGGCCGGGCGACCGGTGATCGCGCCGCGTATCGGCGGCTGTCCGGAAGTGGTCGATGAAGGCGTTACCGGTTATTTGTTCGAGTCGCGTAACGTCGAGCAGTTGGCTGACCGGATGAAGCGAATGTTGGCGGAGCAGACGCACGTACAACAGGGCAAGGCGGCGCGCGAACGCGTCGAGCGGTTGTTCTCGCGTCGGCAGTGGGTCAACGGTGACGAGCAGGTTTACTTGCGGTTTGCCGGTCTGCAGCAGTTATCAGCAGAAGTAAGGAGAGCGTCTTGAGTTTGCGCGGTTGGACAAAAGTAGCGGCCGTCGGCGCGCTATCGTTATGGGGCGTCAGTGTCGACGCGGCGTCGCCGTTCGACGGCTTACTGACCGGTCACGACGTGCGGCCGCCGGTGCAAGTTCCGCGACCGGCGTTGTATCAGTCGTATACCGATCCGGTGTTCGGCACGAAAATCACGCGCATCACCGATCCGTCGCAGGTCGGGCGCGGCGATCGGGTGCGGCACTACTATTCCAAGGCCGATCCGTTCAACGCCGACGGCACGCGTGCGATCCTGTTCGGCAGCGACGGCTCATCGTGGCTGTACGACACCAGTACGTGGAAGCCGATTAAGGCGCTGCAGGTCAACAGCTCCGATCCGGAAATTCTGTGGCACCCGCGCGATCCGAACTTGTTTTATCACCTACGCTTTGTCGGCAACTCGCCGAACGTGCGGGCGATGGCGCTGTACGATATCCGCAACGACAATATTAAGATACTGCGCGACTTTACCGAGTACGAGTCGGTGCGTGCTCGCTTAGAAGGCAATATGGATCGCGACGGGCGCTACTATGCGATGTTCGGCATGCGCGGCGGCCGCAAGGACGCGTTCGTCTACGATGTCGTCAACGACAAGGTCAGCAAGCGTATTCCGGTGACGGAAGAAATGGCCGGTGACTGGATCAGTATGTCGCCCAGCGGTAAGTACGTCGTCATGATGGGCGGGCATCGCTCGCGCATTTACGACAACCAGATGAATCACCTGCGCGATTTGCCGGAAGGTTCGTTCGGCCATGCCGACTTGTGCATGCGTGCTAACGGCTCGGAGGTGATGGTGTTCGACGGTGCCGATCTAGAGCTCGATGGTTATCGCAACGTTAACATGGTCGACCTCGCGACCGGCGCCATGGTTCCGCTGGTCCGGCTCGGTTGGGTTACGACGCCGCACGTTTCCTGCCGCAATCTGGATCTGCCGGGCTGGGCGTTGATTTCGACGCAAGGGCCCGATCGTAAATATCCGAATCACGATTTTGAAATTTTCTGGGTTTCGCTCGAAGGCGCGCACGAAGTGCGCCGGGTGGCGCATCACCACAGCAGCCGCGAGAACGGCGGTTACTTCGCCGAGCAACACGCGGTCACCAACCGCGACGGCACGTGTATCATTTTTGCCAGTAACTGGGAGAAGGGTCCGATTGCCGATTTTCTCATCGAGCTTGGTCCGAAACCGCGGCCGAAAGCGGCGACGACGGCGCCAGGGGGATGACCGTGACGTCCTGGCTGGGTCTGCTGACTGAACCGTTGGTATGGATCGGGCTGGGATTGCTGCTCTGGTTGACGCTCACGTTCTGCCGGAGCGCGAACGTCGCGCTGCGTGGGGTTGCCATGGTCGTTGTGGCCATCTACTTTTGGTTGGCGACGCCGCTTGGCGCCAACATCATGGTGGCTGCGCTCGAAGACGACGTACCGGCCGACGCGCGCTGTGCGAGCACCGTTAAACCGCCGGTAATTGTCGTCTTGGCGGGTGGTAAAAGCGGAACGTCGCTGACATCGCAAGAATTTTGGCGACTGCAAGAAACCAGTTTTCGCCGGGTCAGCGAAGCGGTGGCGCTGGCCAGCCGTCTTCCCAATAGTCTCCTGATCGTTTCCGGCGGATCGCCCGGCGATGTTCGCGAGGCCGATCTGATGCGAGCATTGGCGACGGTTCTTGGCTTTCCGGCGCAACGCCTGTTGGTCGAACGGGAATCGCTGACTACGTACGACAGCGCCGTCGAAGTGGCGCGTCTGCTGCGTGAGCGCCAGATCGACCGAGTCCATTTGGTCACGTCGGCGTTGCACATGAAGCGGGCTACCGCGGTATTCGCGGCACAAGGGCTGCAGGTTTGTCCGTACCCGGTCGATCGCAAATGGATACGACCACGGCCACCCGAGGCGCTTATTCCGCAAATTAGTGCGTTAACAAAAAGTACGGATGCGGTGCACGAATTCATAGGATGGGCATGGTACTGGGCAAGCAACAAGTTGTGATCTCGTCGCCGGCGCTATCGATCCGTGTCAGTCGCGTCCATTGTGACGATATCGACGCGCAAACCATCGCCCAGTGGGATCAGCTCGAGCAACATGCGTTGGAGAAGAATGCCTACCTGTCGCATCGTTTTGTCTTACCCGCGTTGCGTCACCTCAGCAGTTCGTCCGCGCCTTTTATCGTTCTAGTGTTTGCACAAATCGCCGCCATCGATCGTTTGATCGGCGTCGGTGTGTTCGAGGAGCAGGGGCCGTTGCGTCGATTCCCGCTGCGTCGTCTAGTCGCTTACCGTTGTCCGCATACGTTTCTTACCGGTTTGCTGGTCGATGCGGAATTAGCAGTCGAGGCGGTACGGAGTTTCTTCAATTTTTTTTGTGCATCCGAGCACGGTTGGCACGGCGTCGAGTTCATGAATCGGTCCGGCGACGGTGAGATCGATCGGTTGATGCAGCGGGTTGCCGCTGAACGCAGCGCGGTCTGGAGCGAGTACGAACGTACACAGCGGGCGATACTCTCGCCGGCCAAAGCCGGCGACGGTTATCTCGACACGCAATTTCCGCCGCATCGCCGCAGCGAGTTTCGCCGCCTGCGCCGCCGCCTGGAAGAAAGCGGTAGTGTCGGCTGGCGTGCCCGGATAGGTCGTGACATCGACGATGCCACCATCGATCGGATGTTGCAGCTGGAGCATTTAGGGTGGAAGGGTGAACGTGGGTCGTCGTTGAAGGCGCGCCACGGACACGAGGCGTTTTTTACCGAGATGATGCAGAGCTTCGCTGCCGTTGGACACGCATTTTTCACCGAGCTTATGTCGAATGACCAGGTGATCGCATCGAGCAGCAATCTCATCTCCGGCGACACCGGCTTCGCTTTCAAGCTCGGTTGGGATCCGAGCTACGGGCGCGCCGCGCCCGGATTGCTGAACGAGATCGAATTTATTCGACAAGCGCCGACGTTGTTCGGCGAATTGAACTACGTAGACAGCGGCGCCGAAGAGGGCTCGTTTATCGACGGTCTTTGGGTGGAACGCCGTTGTTTGGTTTCCGGAGTTTTCGCGACGACTTCGCTCGGGCGCGGGATCGGTTCGGTGGTCAAACATGTGCGCGCGGTCAAGCAGCGCATTCAGCACCACAGATAATTGCTTCAGAACCAGCGCGGATCGTAACGTCGAAAGCGATCCTGGCATTGCATAATCGCCGAGCACCAGATCCGTACTTTGCGGCGATCGTAGTCCTTCCAGCCGGCTTGATGGTGCACCCATATCGAACGCCGATTGGCGGCGACGATGTTGACGTAAGCGTAGGCGTAGCCCAGATCCAGCAAATGTTTTTGCGACATCGCCAGAAATTCCAACCCGGTGTGGCGGCCGCGTAGTGACGGTGCGATAAACAGATCGAATGCGAACACATCGCGCTCACCGAGCGCCAACGCGTGTAGCTGCGCTTGTGGATGCGGCGCGGTGTTGTCGGTCCACCAGCCGTAACCGACGATGCGGCCATCGAGCCGGCCGATCAGTCCGCTGTAGCGGTGGTCCAGGCTGTATCGCAACCGGCGCAATCCGTTGGACGCATCGGAATTATGATCGCGAATGAATAGCCGTAACGCGGCGAGGTCGCGCGCCTGCAGCGCGCTGATCGTCAAACGAGCAGGCGTCTTCAGCGTCGGCAGCTTGGCGATTTGCGTCTTTAAAATCACTTCCGGTCGCAGCTGATAAAGCCGTGTTCGCACACTGGCGAACGCACGTTCGAGCAGGCGCCGCCCTAAACCCGTCAGACCGTAGCGTCGGTGTAACTCGGCTGCCTTTTGCAAGTAGCGCATGCTGACTGTCAGCGTAACCGTGACCATAGGCGCCGAGCTAGGCCGGTGATCGAACCGCGCAGCTCATGCACGAATGGCCGCAAGTCATCGACGGCGAAATATTGATGCACGTTGCTGATGTGCAGCAGCGACCGCAGATAGCGCGCGAGTGTCCATTCACCGGTACGCCGATAACAGCGGAATGCTTTCAAGTCGTTTTTTAAATTGACATAGCGGGTGCCTTCCCGTTGTCGAGCAAACGACGGCAGTTTGTGGCCGGTAGCATGGCAATAAGCGAGATAGGGCAGGTTGACGCCACAGGCGCTGCCGAGAATGTTCCACTGGCTGACACGCGGGTTGATCTCGAGCAGCTTGAATTCTCCGGAAATCGGATGGCGCTTGAAGTCGAGATTGGCGAGGCCGGTAAAACCGATCTCACGTAGCAGCTGCAGACCGGCATCGACCATCAATTCGATGTAGCGACTTTCGACGTAGCAGCCGCTACCGGCATGCGGTGGCCAGATACGGACTTTTTGTCCGCAAAACCAGGCGCGTGGTGTCGAGCTGGCATCGAGATAAACATGTAGCTCGTAGTGTTCCTCGTCGCCGCCGGGAATGTATTCCTGAATCAAGAAGGGTAGGTTGCGCTCAAATAATTCGGCGCAGGCTTGGTGAAGCGCGCTATCGTTCGGCAGGATCAGCGCTTTCTTGTTGTCGCCCAGATGCTCGAATACGTCTGCCGGCCATGCCTGTGGATGCGATGGTTTTACGACCACGGGGTACTCCAGCGTCGGTAGGACTCGGTACAGCTGGTCTTTATCTAGCGGCGTGTGGGTCGCCGGCACTGGCATGCCGTGCTCGACTGCAAAGCTAGCGAACTTGCGTTTATCGGTCAGTACATCGACCAACGCCGCGCTCGCCAGCGGCAAGTGATAGAACGGTTCGATCTCGGTGCGTAGTGCCGACACCAGAAGTAAATCGGGATCGGCGGTTGGTATGAGCACCGGCCGGTCGGTTTGTTGCCGAGCGTAATCGATCAGAAAATTTTGTAGGATTTCCGGATTACGTGTGAAGCGCGGCAACAGGATGTGTTCGTCGCAGTAGCGCGAACGCGCGGCCGGTGCACCGTCGTACTCGGCGATGACGGTGATCGGCACGCCTTCGCGGCCGAGCGAACGGACAACGTTGAGATCGCCTTCGGCTGCCCCTTTGCATGACAAAACGACCGCGCGGGTCAGGTCATTGCGGCGGCGACTCATTTTTTTTCGAGTAGTGCCTGGGGGAGGTCATGGAGACGGGCGCGATTATATCTGGTGTCGGTGTTGTGCTCTATGACCGAGTATTTTGGCGCGGCCAAACAAAAGGGGCCTCCGCGTTAAGCGGCAGGCCCCTTTGACATCAAAGTAAGGAGTGCGCGGTACGATCGTTACGGCTTATACCCCGGCAACTCCACCACATACACATTCACCACCGGATGCTGCCCATCCGGCCGACTATCCCCCCACGAACTCGCGAACATAATCCGCGTTCCGCTCGGGCTAATGGTCGCATGCGGCTCGGCCCAAT